>NZ_JACEFB010000009.1 GCF_013694095.1 Thermogemmata fonticola
TGGTTATTGCTGGGAGTGGCTTGTCCGCGTCCGGTCCAGTTTGTCCTGTGGGGCCGGTATTATCGCCAGCCGCTTTTGCGCTGGCTGCTTTCCTGGGGCCGCCATCACACGATTCGGATCGACGACGAAGTCCAGCGGCCGCATACAGTGGAAGCCTGCTTGCAGCAGATAGCCGCCGCGCTGCGGTCCGGTCAGGCGGTGGTTCTGTTTGCGGAGGGGAAGCTGACACGGTGCGTGGCCATGCGCCGCTTCGGGCGAGGGCTGGAACGGGTACTACGCTTGGCTCCGGAGGCGGTGGTGGTCCCGGCGGGGATTTACGGCCTGTGGGGGAGCTGGTGGGCGCCCAGCGGCGGGCGGGCCTTTGGCAAACTTCCGCGCTGGCGCCCCCGCGTCTGGATCGGCTTTGGTTCCCCCTTGCCCCCGACCCTCTCCGCGGCGGATTACCGCCAGGCTGTGCAGGAGGTGCTCTGCGAGCTAGCCATCCGGGACAGCGATTACCTCCTGGCCCTGCCGCGGGTTTTCGTGCGCCAGGCGGCCCGGCTCCGCTTGCTGGGGCGGCCCTGCATCATCGATCATGCCTCCGGCAGCCGCCGGGTCTTGAGCTGGGGGAAAACTTACGCCGCCGCCTGCTGTGTTGCCGACTATCTCCGGTCCCGCCTCGGCTCGGACCCGCATGTGGGTGTGTGGCTGCCGACCGGTCTGGGCAGCGCGCTGGCCAATCTGGCGATCGCTCTATTGCACCGCGCCGCGGTCAATCTGAATTACACCGCCGGGGCCGCCGCCGTGCACTCGGCCATCCGGCAAGCCGATCTCCGCCTGATCGTTACGGCCCGGCGCTTCCTCGAACGTTGCCCGCTGAGCATACCAGAGGGTGTCGCCCTCGTGACACTGGAGGAGATTCTCGACAGCGTGACGTCATGGCAGCGGCTGCGGCATTTCCTCGCCGCTCTACTCCTGCCGGGCTGGCTCCTGGAGCGCCGCCATCGCTTGCACCGCCTCCGCCTCGATGACGTCCTCACCATCGTTTTCTCCAGCGGCAGCACCGGGGAACCGAAAGGAGTGATTCTGACGCACCGGAACGTGGGATCGAATGTGTTCGCGGCCATCCAAACGATCGAGATTCAGCGGCAGGATCGGCTCTGCGGCGTGTTGCCTTTTTTCCACAGTTTCGGCTACACCGTCTGCCTCTGGGCGCCCCTGGCGGCAGGATGCCGAGCGATCTATTACCCCGATCCGCGAGCGGCTCAGGAAGTCGGGGCGATCGTGCGCCAGGAGCAAGCGACCATTCTCTTGAGCACCGCCACTTTCCTGCGGTTTTACCTGCGGCGCTGCGGTCCGGACGATTTTCGCAGTATCCGCATCCTCATCTGCGGCGCGGAGAAGCTGCCCGTGGCGCTGCAAAAGGAGTTCGAGGACAAATTCGGCGTCCGCCCACTGGAAGGGTACGGCTGCACGGAGCTGTCCCCGGTGGTCTCCACCAATCTGCACGACCTGATTGTGGGAGACGATGTGCAGGTGCGGAATCGGCCCGGCACGGTCGGCCAGCCGATTGTGGGCGTCGCGGTACGAGCCTGTGCGGTGGAGCTGCCGCATCGCCCGCTGCCTGTGGGAAGCGAAGGGGTGCTCTGGGTCAAGGGGCCTAACGTCATGGCCGGTTACTTGCATCAGCCCGCCAAGACGGCCGAGGTGATCCAGAACGGCTGGTACTGCACGGGAGACATCGGCTGCCTCGATGCCGACGGGTTCATCCGCATTACGGGCCGGCTGTCCCGCTTTGCCAAAATTGGCGGGGAAATGGTGCCTCTGGAGCGGCTGGACGAAGAGCTGCACGAGATTCTGGAGGCGCGCGGCGAACGCTATCTGGCGGTGGCGGCCATCCCGGATGCCCGGCGGGGGGAACGCCTCGTCGTCTTGTACCTGGCCAGCATCGCCGACCGGTTGGAAGCTACCCTCTCCGCCCTGGCACAGCGCGGCCTGCCGCCCCTGTGGATCCCCGACCGGCGGGATTGCTTCCTCGTGGACAGCATGCCCGTTCTGGGCAGCGGCAAGCTGGACCTCAAACGGCTCAGCGAAGTCGCCCAGGAACTGGCCAACCGCTGAGGGAAACCGCGGGAGCTTCGCCGCTCGGCTGTCCGCTCTGGACTGCCCGGATGGTTCCGATGGCTCTCCCGATGCTCCTGGCGGTGCCCCCCTCTCCCCTCGTTCCCCTCGCTGCCTCGAGCCGGGCATTTCCGGCACAATTTCCTGGGGCGACGAGTTCACCCATGCTAGCCGATTTGGCCAGGAGACTAGGTCATGGGAAACCTGCGCGACGATGAGCCGCCTGCCGCTTCGGAGAGGGCTGCTTCCCCGGAGTCGGAGAGGGCTGCTTTTCTGGAGCGTCTCCGCCGTTGCCGGGTGGTGCTGGTCCGGCCGCATTACGCCGGCAATCTGGGGGCCGTGGCGCGCATCCTGCGCAATTTCGACCTGCACGATCTGGTGCTGGTGGCTCCACGTGCCACACCGCAGGACCTGGAAGCCCGGCGCCTGGCGGTGCATGGCCTGCCGATCCTCGATGCCGCCCGGATCGTCCCGGACCTGGGGGCAGCGCTGAGCGATTGCGTCTACACGCTGGCCACCTCCGCCGAGACCGCTGGCTTACAACGCCGCGGGCGGATCGCACCCCCGCGCCAGCTCATGCCCGTGCTCTGTCAGGCTGCCGCTGCGGGACCCGTGGCCCTGGTCTTCGGCCCGGAACCCCACGGCCTGACGCTCGAAGAGGTCAATCGCTGCCACGGCCAGATTTTCATCCCCGCTTCCCCGGCCTATCCCGCTCTCAACCTGGCTCAAGCCGTCGCCATCTGTTGCTACGAATGGTACATCCACTGTCAGGAGCAGGTCGCCGTACCCTCCGCTCCTCATCCCGACCGCCAGGCGGCCACGCATGCCGAGTTGGAACGGATGTTCCGCCATCTCCGCCAGGGGTTGGAAGCGGTGGGTTATCTCTTCGGCGACCGGCAGGAGGTGTTGATGAGTGCGGTCCGCCATCTCTTGGGGCGTGCCCAGCCTACCAAGGCAGAAGTCCGCATGCTCCACGGCCTGGCGCGACAACTGCTCTGGATTGCCCGCCGAGCCGGACGGCCGTTACCGCCTGATCTGCCGGAGTCCTTTCCTCCCGACCCCCTGGCCGGCGAGCTGTCCCCCTCTCCTCCTTCGGACTCCGCTTCACCTCCGACCCCGCCTTCTTGATACCGCTCAGCGCATCCCGTTACTCACCGTGCATCTCTCTGCTTCGCCGATCTTCCTGCTTCCGCCTGACGCTGGAGGGAAGAAGATGCGCGAAGGGAGCCACTGAAGAAGAAGATCAGCGATGGAAACCACTGACGGAGGGCGCAGCGGCGGCAGAGGGTGGCGGGAGTTGGTCGTAGGCGTACCAGCCGAGGGCGGCACGCAAGCGGACGCGGGCTTGATGCCAGGCGGCCACCTGTTCGATCAGTTCGGCTTCGGCGAGGAGGCGTTGCCAGCGGATTTGGGCTTCGTACACCTCGGCGTTGGGTTGGCCCGCTTCCCGGCGGCGCAGCGCTTGCTCCAGCCGCTGGTCCCACAGTTGCAAGCGCTGACGGGCGGCTGCCACCCGGCGTGTCTGCTCCGGCAAAAGCAGGGCGGCGGTTCGGGCCTCATCGGCGATGGCCCGCTCCCGTTGTTCCAGCAGGAGGCGGACCTGTTCCCGCCAGCGCTCGACCTGGTTGGCCAGGTCAGGTTGGGGCCGCTTGTGCCGCAGGACGAGGGCGAGCCAGCCGCTTCCTCCGCCCTCTCTCCCCCGGCGCAGTCCGCCAAAGGGGCGCGGCTCCGCTGCCATCCCCCCCAGCTCCCGCCATTGGGCCGCCGTCTGGACCGTGAGATGATCCCGGACGAGCCGCCAGGCGCGCAATTCGGGCCGATCCGCCAGAGCCAGGACCGCCGCCTGGTCCGGAGGCAGGCTTTCCTCACTTACGGCAAAGTCATCCACTGGCCAAAATTGCTCGCTCAACGGTTCCGCCGGCCAGTCCAGGCGCCGCTTCAACTCGATGTTCAACAGCCGAATGCCCAGCTCCAGTTGTTCCACCTGATCGCGTAACTGGCTGCGTTGCAAGAGGAGGTCTTCCGGTTCCAGAGGGTAAGGGATTTTCTCGGCGCGGGCGATTTGGGCTTTGGCCAACAGGGACTCCACCACGGCCAGGCTCTGGCGCAGAAGGGGCCGGCGCGCCTCGGCGGCCGCAAGCTGATAGTAGAGGCTCAGGGCGTCGGCCACCGCTTGATTGCGGCTTTCCAGAGCAGCCAGGTAGCGGAAGCGCGCATCGAGGCGATCTCCCGCGATGGTGCGGTTGGCCGCATCCCAGGAGTTGGCCAAGGCTGCGGCTGCTGCCGCCCGCTGCTGGCACTCCCGGACGCTGAGCAAGCGGTAACTGGAGGCGGGGCGCTCCTCGGCTGCCGCTGCTTCTCGTTCTGGCAAGCCGCGGCCATCCAGCACAGGCGGGGCGGGGCGGGTCAGCACGCGGGGCAGTTCGCGGCTGACGGGTAAGGCCGTCGCCGGCAGCGGAGCGGTGGGCAGCATGTCCCCTTGGGGCGTCCAGCATCCCCCCAGCGCGATCAGCCACCAGCCGCTCCAGCCTCTGGCGCGCATCGACCATCCATGCCTTCTCGGACCGCTCGGCGCAGTCGATCCCCGTGTTCTTCTTTTCGGCCAGTATTACGCGACGATTTGAACTGTTTTGCCCAACACTCCGCTTCTACCGCCTTTGCGGAAACGAGAACCTGTTCTGGAGCGGCGGTTTTGTGCTGGCGAGCGGGTGGAAAAGGGTGTACAAAGAAGGGGGAATGAGGGATGGGATGCCGCCACCGTTTAGCACTGTGGCATTACACCTGGGGCCATGATGCCGCTTCGATCCGCGCTCTTTCCAACTCCAGCCAGCGGGGAAACGGCGGGGTCGCAATGCCATAATCTGATCCTGTGCTGGCAACGAGGTACTCTGTCATGACGACTCCGGATGCCTATGATGATGCGGGCCGCTCCAGCGGCCTGTCGGCGGATTTTCGCGCTGCGGTCACGGCGGAATTGCTAGAGCGCGACTACACGGTGGTGGAATGGGAAACGGAAGGGGTCCATGTGCGGGGACCCGACGACGAGGGGGAACAGTACCTGGGACTGTCCAATCTCTATCGCCGGGCGCAGGGGGTCGCACGGGCGGACTGGCCTCAACTCATCGGCGATTTCCTCGACCACCTGGCCAGTATCAGCGAAGGCCCCAAGCTCCCGCAGTCGCTCGATACCTTGACCGCGCAACTCCGCCCCCGCTTAGGTCCCCCCTTCACCCGCGAGCTGAAGGCCCAGCCCTGGAGCATCCCGCTGCCCGGCACGCCGCTGGTCATCTCCTTGGTCATCGACTTTCCCCATGCTATGGCTTACGCCACCGAGGAGATGGTGCAGAACTCCCAAGCGTCCGCCGAGGAACTGCTCGAGTGCGCCCTGGACAATCTCCGCCAGGATACACCGGAAGATTTCCTGCAACCGCTGAGTGAAAACCTGGAGCTGTTGCTCGGCCACACCGGCGATGGATACGATGCCAGCCGTGCTCTGATCGTCGAGGAGCTGCTCCCGCAGGACGCCCCCGCGGGTCTGTGGCTGGCCCTGCCGAGCCGCGATGAACTCTACGTCTGGCCCGTCAGCCCCCAAGGCCTTCAGCACCTTCCCTATCTCAAACTCTTCGCCCAGGACAACTACCATAAGCATCCCTACCCCATCAGCGATGAGATTTTCTGGCTCTACGAGGGACGCTGGCATACCTTTACCATCCGCTTCCAGGCACCGGACACGGTCTCGATCAGTCCGCCGCCGGAATTCATCGAACTGCTGGAAGACTGGGCCGGTTCCGACGACTTGGAGAACAACCCCTAGCCGCCGCTTCTCCTCGGTTTCTGACCTTTTGGGTCTCTGGTTCCACGCCAGTGTAGCTGCGGGGCTAGTCGCGGTGGGTCCTTGACGGGGCATCAAGAGTCCGCTTTGTCACCCTGAAGTCCGCGGAACCTTGCTACCTCCCCTGCGGTGTGAGATACCTTCCGCTGGCCGGGTAACTTGTGACACGCCGGCCCTTTATTGCTTAGCGACCGGCTGATATAATGAGGCTGCTTTGTCAGGTTTGCCGGAACAAGGGAGGCAGGACCATGCACAGGCCAGGCGACTCTCCCCCCCCTCGCCGTTATTGGTTCTGGATGATTGCCCTGCTGGCCGGAGGCAGCGGCCTGGGCAGCTCCGGGGCGTGGGCAGCGGCGGAGCCTTCCCCGACGCCGAAGGCCCTGGAGGTTCAGCCGGAGGACCTGCAACGGGCGCGGGCCTTGGTGCAACAGCTCGGCAGCGACAGCTACACCCAACGGGAGCAAGCCCAGGCGGAACTGGCAAAAATGGGCCGCCTGGCCCGCACCGCTCTTCAGGAGGCTTTGGCGGCGCATCCAAGCCCGGAAGTGCGCCAGCGGTGTGCTAGCTTGCTGCCCGCCGCCATCGAGGACGACATCAAAGCCCGCCTCGAAGTTTTCCTGGCCGACACCGCTGGCCGCTATCAGCATCAGCTTCCCGCCTGGGACCAATTCCGGGCCGTGGTGTGTGACGAGTGGCGTTGGTGCGGCTGGACCCTCGGACGGCGGGCAGACCTCGAACCGGCCGCACGCAAACTCTACGCTGACATGCTCCGCTCACCCGCCAATCGCCAGCTTCTCTTTTTATGGGATGATTCTCACGGCAGCCTTAGGAGCGCTTTGGCGGAGCGCCGCCTGGAGTTGATCAATCGGCGAAACGCTCCGGGGGTCATTATCAACAGCCAACTGGTGAGCATGCCCCGGTGTTCGCCCGGACTGGTGGACTGGCTCACGGTGCTGTTTCTGGACTATCTCCATCCCACTCCCCCAGGGGGGCGTTCCTCCCTGGCGGCAACGATGATGAATAGTCCTGTGCGTGACGCATTGCGCCAGAATGACGCGATTGGGGAGGCCGTGCGCCACCTCACGCTGGCCTGGGCTGTGAACCAACGCGATCCCCAGGAGCTGTATTACCTGGTGCTCAATGCGGACAATCTGGGGTTCCCCGCCTGGACTGTTCCGCTGGCCCAACGCCTGCTCCGTCATCCGGCCGCGCCAGTCGGCTACAAGCTCCAGGCGTTCAACCGCCTCCTCCAGCAGCCCCACCCGCGGCTCCTGCCCTTGCTCGAATCCCTCTTCCGAGATGAAACCGTCGTGGCCAATATGACTATCATCCGCACGGTCAATGGCCAACAACTGCGGGAGAATATCCTGGTGCAAATGCGCGATGCGGCCCTGGCCGCCGCCTTGCAAATCTGCCAAATCTCCCCGACCGATTATGGCTTCATCGACCGCCTGCCGCAGCAACAGAAGACGGCCTTTGTGCAAAGCCGTTTCTACTTCCCGGATGACAAGGTCCGGCAGCAAGCTTTCGCGCGCTGGCAACGGGAACGGCCCCAACCTCCGCCGTCCCCCTGAAGGTCCGCCGCTCTGAAAGTCCGCCCTGGGATCGTAGGGTCTCCTTGGAATGCCACAAACGTGTCCGGCTGGGCTAACCGATGCTGACGGGTAAAACTTCTCAAAACTCTCCACATCCTGCACCTTTGGAAAGGATGAGTCTTCCCATGAACTGGCGTTACGGTGCTCTTGTGCTGGCTGGGGCGTTGGCCCTGAACCTGGCTGGAATTGGCGGGCTGGGCCGCGCTGCTTCCCCGGACCCGAAAGATTTGGCCGTTCCCCCCGAAGTGCTGTCGAAGGCGCGGCTGCTGATCCAGCAATTGGGCAGCGACTCCTATCGGGAACGGGAGCAAGCCCAGGCGGAACTGGCGAAGATGGGCCGCCTGGCTCGACCTGCCCTGCTAGAAGCGATGGACCAGCATCCCAATCCGGAGGTCCGCTTCCGAGCTTCCCTGCTCCTGCCGCGCGCTAGTGCGGAGGACCTCAAGGCCCGCCTGGAGGCCTTCCTGGCCGACACCGAGGCCCGCTATGAACATGCCCTGCCGGGTCTGAGCCGCTTCCGCAAGCTGGTCGGGACCGATGTCAAGGCCCGCAATCTCTTCGCGGAGTTTGTCAAGTCCCCGTCCAATCTCGAATTGCTCACGACGCTGGAACAAGGGGATGCCGCTGCGGGGCGCGCCGTCGCAGACCGCCGCTATCTTCTCTTTGCCCAGATGCAAGGCCAGCGCATCCTGCCGAACGGCCAGATCATCCACGAACCGCGGCAAGTCAGCTTTGCGGACATCGCCTGCCTGCTCTTTGTCGAAGCGCTGGTACCGAGCAAGTACATTCCCTCCACGCCGGTGTTCGGCCACGTCGGCGGCTCGATGTTCTTGCAGCAACCGGCTTCCCATGCTGTGCTCAACAACCCCTCCGCCGCTCATCACGAAGCCTACCGTCGCCTCGTGGGAGCCTGGCTGGCCAGCCGCGACGATCCGAACGAATGGAACAATCTCGTCCACATGCTGGGACCGGGCGGCGTGCTCCAGAACTTTCCCCAGGCCCAGGTGCTCCTGCGCCGCATTGCGAACAGTGACACCGTCCCCGGCTGGTCCAAAGCTCAGGCTTTGATCCACCTGGTCCGGCGCAATGGCCGGGCGGAAATCCCCACGCTGCTGGCGTTGTTCCAGGACGACACCACCATCACGCAGGTCTGGTTCGGTAATCCGGGCCTGCCGAATCAACCGCCGATCCAACACGAATTGCGGCTGCGTGACTTCGCCCTGGCCTGCATGCTGTATCTGACCAATCAGAGGCTGGCCGACTACGGCTTCCGCTTCCCGCCGGGGCAGGCCCTACCGGCCAATCAGCTCTCTTACGGCAACTATGCGTTTGACAGTGAGCAGGCGCGGCAGGCCGCCTTTGTCAAATTCGGCTTCTGGCTGCTGAAAAACGGGATGCCCGAGGCGAACACGCCGCCAACTCCGCCGTCCGGCTCCGGGAGAGAAACTCCGCCGGCTCCGAGCGTGCCGCCCCGCATCAAGGTGCCCCCCGGTGGCATCAATCCACCCCCCGTCATCAAGCCGGAGCGCTGATCTCGGCCCAACCCTCGGCCTGTCCTCCGCTTGATCTCTGGCTGGCCTTCCCTCTGAAGTGGCTCCCCTGATTGCCGATCACGGGGCCTTGCCGGAGCTTACCCGCGCTCGGAGGGGGAGCGTTAGGGCTGGCCTAGGGGAGCGTTAGTGGCTGGTGTTAGGCCAGGGGACTGTCAGGGGCCGGTGCTGGCTCAGGGGAGCGTCAGTGACCGATGTTGGTCCAGGCGGGAGGAACCACCTGGCCGCTGGCGGCTAAGGCCCGAGCGCTGACCTGGAGCACGCGGACAAACCCTTCGCTATCGGCGTGGTCGAATTCCCCTACTGCTTCCATGCTGGCGTTGCTTTCCGAGTACAACTGGTGGGGCACATCCTCGGCGGCGAGGAACTCCACGCGGCCTTTATAGAGCTGGACGGTGATGGTGCCGGTGGCCAGGCGGGTGAGCGGGGCGAGGGCGGCGCGGGCCATGTGTGAGGCCAAATCGAAGCCGTAACCCTGGTAAATCTGCCGGGCCATAAACAGGGACAATGGATCGAACAGTTCCCGTCCCCGGCGGTCCAGGATCAACTGCAACAGGAAGGCATAGGCGCTGCCGAGCAACTCCATGCCGGGAGCCTCGTACACGCCGCGGGACTTGATCCCGACAAAGCGGTTCTCGACGACATGGGTGCAGATACCCACGCCATGCCGTCCTGCTAGGGCGTTCGCCCGGCGGATCGCCTGGAAGGGACTGAGCAACTGGCCGTTGATCGCCGTGGGCACCCCCTGGACGAAGCGGATAGTGACGGCTTCCGGTTCCGCCGGTCCCTGGGACGGCAGCACGCCCATGCCCGGCTGCACAAACCAGGGGCTAGTCGTCAGATGTTCCAGTTTTCCCGCTTCGTGGGTCAGGCCGAGGAGGTTGGCATCCGTCGAGTAGGGGGCCTCCTTGCTGGCTTTGATGGGCAGCTTGCGAGCGAGGCAGTAGTCGATCATTTCGGCCCGTCCGCGGAACTGCTGGAGGAAGGCGGGGTCGCGCCAGGGGGCATAGACGGTCAGCTCCGGGGCGAGCATGTTGGTGCACAATTGGAAGCGGACCTGGTCGTTCCCGCGGCCCGTCGCACCGTGTGCCAGCACGCGGATGCCTCGGCGGCGCAGCTCCGGCACCATCCCGGCCACGATGACGTGCCGGCCGATCCCGGTCGTGTTCCAGTACGCCCCCTCGTACTTGGCCTGGAACTGGATCACCTCGATCCCCGCGGCGGCGATCATGTCATGCAACGGTAGAGCGACGAAGTCCGCGGCTCCGCACGCCCGCATCCGCTCCTCGATCGCCCGGAAATCCGTCTCGTCCGGCTGGGCCATATCCGCCGTGAAGCACACCACGCGCACGCCTTGCTCCGTCAGCCAGCGGGTGATCGTGCAGGAATCCAACCCGCCGGACGCGGCAAACCCCACCGTCTGGCCCTTCAAATCGGCTACACTGGTCATGACTCGGCTACCCTCACCTTCGGACTCTTACGGTAGCGGACCGCCTCCTGAACGCGGACCGCCCCGGCTTGTCCTGTTTCCCACCATCTCCGCTTCCACGGGACCCAGGCCACCCCGTAGCACCGCGGCGCTCCGTCACGATATGATTACATAAACCGCCGCTTCTGGCATCACACGCCCCGCTCCTTTCCTTCGAGGAACCGCTGTCCACCACCGTCCATGAACCGCTGTCCATCACGAACCATTTTCTTCCAGGAACCGTCATCGTCCATGAACCATCCCTTCTCCCCCGATCCTTTCCCCTCCTATCCTTTTGACCAACTGCTGGTACCGCAAGGGCTTCACTTCCAACTGATCCATCACGCTCGGCTTGCTCTGCCCCACGAATGCTGTGGCCTGCTGGCGGGGCGCATCCACCGCGGCCAGGCATTTGTCACCCATGTTTTCCCCTTGGGTAATGCTTTGGCCAGTCCCACGGCGTATCTGACCGATCCCCGCGATCTGCTGCACGCCTTCCGAAGCCTGCGGCAACTCCGCTGCGATTTACTCGCCTTCTACCACTCGCATCCGACCAGTCCGCCTTGGCCGAGCCGGCGGGACCTGGAGCAGAACACCTACGGCTCGGAAGTGCTGCATGTCATCGTCAGCCTGGCGGAGGAAGAACCGGAGATCGCAGCTTGGCGGCTGTTTCCGGCGAGCTATCAGGCCGTACCCTACCACCGCCTGGCTAGCTGATCAGGCACACGGTTCGTCCTCTGCTGGGGAAGAAGGCGCTGGACTCGTCGGTCCCTCTGGCTCAAGCAGCCATTCCCAGCGCTGTTGTTTCCGGCCCCGACTCTGGCTGATTCGGCACATGGTCGCAAAGGGGCAGAAGCGGGTGCATTCGCGTTCCCGCGGCGCCAAGGGGAAGCAACCCTGACGGATGGCGGTCACCACTTGTCGCAGGCGTTGCACGGTCCGTTCCCGGAAGCGTTCCCAATTCGGGCTTCCCGCGTCGGTGGATGAGCGTCCTCGGTACGGCGGCCACATGATCTTTGGACCGGCCCCCGTGACGAACCAGTAGATCAATCCCCGCACCGGCGGCGACGTTCCTCCACCTTGGGCCAGCTTCTCCCAAGCGAGGGCGTACACCGGCAATTGCAGTCGCTCCAGGCGCTCCACCTCCGCCGCCGTGTAGCCAGATCCCCGCCCCGTCTTGTAATCGATGATCCAGATGCCGGACCCGGCCAGGTCCTGATCCACGCGGTCGATCCGCCCGCTCACGCGGATACTCAGGCCGGCCGCCTCCACCTGGCAATCTCGCTCGCCGGTGCCGAACCCTTCCTCAAACGCCACGGGTTGGGGAACCAGTCCGGCCTTGTGGCATCGCCCCATCAGTTGCCGCCATTGCCGCCAGTACCGCCGGGCATAGCTTCGCAACCGCACTCCCTCCCACCGCCAGATTTCCCGGACCAGGCGGCTATGCCCTTGCGGCAGTTGCCGCTCCACCTCCTCCGCGATCAACTCGGCCAAGCGGCGGACCCAGGGCGGCTCCGCCTCGTTCCCTTCCGCTGTCTGGGCGGTGTCATTCTCGCTATCGGCAGCCTTCCCGGCCTTGTCCCGCCTCGCTGCCGCTTCCGCGGCAGCCTCCGCCGCCAGTTCCTGGATCAGCGCGCGGTCCTGCCCGTGCTCCGCCAGTTCCCGGTGGAAGCGGGCCAAAGCCTCATGCAGCACCACGCCCCGGCGGGTGTGTTCGATCTCTTCCGCAGGGTCCGGCAGCCTCTGCAAACCGAGCACATGCTGGGCGAAGAAGCGGAAGGGGCAGGATAAGTACGTCTCCAGCGCTGTCGGATTGAAGAGGCACTGGTCGTCAAAGAGCTGCTGGACCATGCGCACGGCGGTGGGGTTCTGCAATCGGCCGTCATACGGCGTGTACTCCGGTCTGGCCCAGCGGGCCTCCACCATCTGTCGGGCACGCTCCAGGACCTGCTCGATCTCCTCCGTCACAGCCGGATAGGAGCGGCGATCCGCCTTCCGCCCCCGTGCCCAGGCGTGGGCGTATTGCACCCGCTGTTCCGCCGCACTCAACGGTTTTTGGGTCCAGTAGCCATCGAGCAGCATTTTTTGTTGCAGGACGGTCAGCGGCTGCGTGCCGAGCTGTTCCCGCCACTGCTGAACGAAGGCCGCCGGAAGCAAGGACTCGCCATTGGCATCGAAGGCGGCATAGCTGAGGACCAGTTCCTGGCGGGGTGCAGCGGTCAGAGTGGCAAAGAGCAACTGCTCGCTGGCGAAGCGCTGCTCCGCGGTTTCCAGAGGCAGACCGGCTTGCCGCAGGCGCTGGCGCTGGCCGTCCGCGAGCAGGGTCTCCCGCCGGTTCAACCTTGGCCAGCTTCCCTCGCCCATATTCAGCAGCACCAGGTAATCACACTCCAGCCCCGCCGCTTCTTCCGCTTCGACCAGGCGGACCGCCCCGGTTGCTCCGCTGCTACCGGCGGGTGTGTATTCCCTCAGCGTTACGACACGTTCCACGTATGCCGCCAACTCCGCCCAGCTCTGCACCCTCTGCCGCTGGAGTCCGCCCGCCAGGCTTTGCCACAATAGCTCCACCACCACCTTTTCGTCCGCGTCCAGCACTTCGGGGCGCAAACCCAAACTCTCGGCAAACCCACGCAGGCGTGCCAGCAACTCCCCTTCGGATCGGACGAGACTCACCTCCGGCTCTGTCGGGCCAGCCTCCCCCTCCGCGCTCTCTGCCACCTCGGCAGCGGCCAACTCCGCTTCCTCCTCCGAGACGGCGGTCTTTTGGTTCCCGATTCCCACGGCATCATAATGCCGGAATAACTCCCGCCAAAAATCTTGACACTGCAATGCCAGTTCCGGCAAGCGCTGCGACGGGCTTCCCTCTTCGTCGCTGTCTTCCGCGCTGGAATGGGGAAAGTTCTCGCGGGAGATTTTGGCGGAAGTTTGCGACTCGTTTTCTGCCTTGGCTGGGCTAACCTGCGGCTCACTTTCCTGGAGGATTTTTTGGGCCTGCTCGGTCCAATAGCGAATGGCGTTTTCCAGCGCCCGCCGCCCGCGGGGGATGCCGAGTCGCCGCAGAAATGCCTCCGCTGCGTAGCGCTGCTCGTCGTTCTCGTCCCAGGCGGGCCGGAAATAGCTGTGTCGCAGGAGGGCCGTCACGTCTCGAAAGCGCCAGTGCCGCGCCGCCACGTGCAGAGCGAGCAGGAAGAAACCGACCACGGGATGGCGGATCAGGGGCAGCCGCCTGTCCACCGCCAGAGGCACGGCATACTCCTGGGCGACCTCGTCGTACAACTCGGCCAGCCGCCCTTGGCTATCGCGGGTGGCCAGGAGGATCCGTTCCGCCGGCACCCCCTGGTCCAGCCAGTGCCGCACCTGCCGGGCGATCAGGCGTGCCTCTCCCAACGCACCCGCCGCTTCGATCAACCGGAGCTGTGCAGGGAAGGAAGGCGGCGGTGGTGCGGAACCGTCGGCTGGTAGAAGGATGGGCTGGAGTTTCTCCGCGGCGAGAAGGGACCAGCCGTGATAGTCCAGTCCCGGCCCCTGCTGGACTTGCGGCGCTTCTCCCCACACCTCGATGCCGCTTTCTGCCAGGGCTTCCAATAGCATCGCCGTCGAACGGGGCAATTCCACATAGCCGGTGACGATCACACCGCGTAATTCGGAGAACGGCTCGCGGCGGTTCTGATACCAGAGGTCCGCTGCCCGGAACTGCCGCTGGGCCTGGCTCAGCGCGTGGGCTTGCTGGCGCCGCCGGTCATACTCCCG
Source organism: Thermogemmata fonticola (assembly GCF_013694095.1). Classification (NCBI taxonomy): domain Bacteria; kingdom Pseudomonadati; phylum Planctomycetota; class Planctomycetia; order Gemmatales; family Gemmataceae; genus Thermogemmata; species Thermogemmata fonticola. The sequence goes on from NZ_JACEFB010000009.1 coordinate 14,296, forward strand.
GTACAGCAAGGCCAACTCCTGCAACGCCTGGCCCGCTCCACCTGCCAGATTCTGAAGCGTCTCTTCCCAGAGCTGCGGTGAGATGCCCGCTTCTTCCAGTTCCGCGACCGTTCCGGCCAGACGTTCGACAAACCCCCGCTTATCCCACACACGCTTGTAATAGTGCAAGGAGGACTGGCACTGCTGAAGGGTGTCCCACACCCATTGCCGCCGGTCCCCTTCGCTCAGCTCCGCGAAGCTCCCCGCATGGTGATGCACCAGGGCATCCGCAAAACTTTGCAGGTCTCGAATCTGATCCTGCGCTCTTTCCCCGCGGCGCTGGCGCCGCTGTTCCGCCTGCCTGCGGCTGGCTGTCAGCCACAATACCCTCGCTTTGCCGTAGCCGCGCTGGAGCCGTTCGTATTCCTCCTCCAGCCGCTGCCAGCGCGCCGCCCGCGAGGGGGACAAGACCAGCCGGATCATCTCCGCCATAACTTCCACCTCTGGGTTCTTTCCTTCTCCTGCAACTCCCGCGATTTCTGCACTTCCTCCGCATACGCATCCGTGCAGCAGCGAACGCCTCGGTTGGCCTTCCGCAAGCTGATCCCACCTCGGTTGGCCTTCCGCAAGCTGGCCCCACGCCCTGATTGTACCACGTGATCCCGGTCCGCACCTTTGTACCACACGACCCCGACCCGCACCTCCGGACTGACCACCGCCGCCCCCTCCACCCTCTTCCGCCTTCCTCCCGCGAGCCGGGAATGGCTCCGCCCTCTTTGCTCGAAGAGAGCTTGGCGGGAAGAGGGGGGTTTTTCTGCCGTTCTCATCATCCTCCCCCACTGCCGATTTTTTTGGATTTTTTCCTTGACAGGGCAATTTTTAGTGTGCATATTTCCATATATCGCAGCTTCCCGTTCAAGGAGGCTGTTTGACAATCTGGTATTCTATGATCATGTTTACAGATAATATGTGGACATGGTCACAGGCCCAGAACGGAGGAGGACGCCATGTTTTTGAGCAATCGCCAGCAACGGTGGGGGACGCAGCGGGCCGAAGGCGGGATAGGCCGGATCGGGGCCGGAGCGCAAAGAGGCCGGAGCGGGACCGGAGCGAGAAGGGTGTGGAGGACGTTGGGCGAAAAGGATCACAGGGTGATGAGGGCGCTGCTCCAGGTCAGGCCGCCGCCGAAGGCGACGAGTAGGAGAGTGTCGCCTGGCTGGCAGCGGCCAGTTTCCAGAGCTTCATCTAGGGCAATCGGGACGCTGGCGGCGGAGGTGTTGCCGTATTTGTCGAGATTGACCATGACTTTGGAGGGTGGAATATGCGTGGCTTCCAGGGCAGCATCGATGATGCGCTGATTGACCTGGTGGGGAATGAGGATGTCGAAGGTGGGCAAGCCGAGTTCCCGGCAGTCCAGCTCCGCTTGCTGGATCAATTCGATCATGCGGGTGACAGCGAAGCGGAAGACTTCCCGTCCGGCGAGGCGGAGGTAGTCCAGGCGCTGGGGAACGGTGGCACCGGGCGGGGGCTGGGGCGTGACCCGGCTGGGCACCTGGATCAGTTCCTGGCGGGAGCCGTCGGCGTAAAGACGGATGCGGCGAATGCCACGGGGGCCAGCCGGTTGAGCCGAGAGGACCACCGCGCCGGCCCCGTCCCCGAAGAGGATGCAGGAGTTGCGGTCCGTCAGGTCCATGGCCCGCGTGAGCACCTCAGTCCCAACGACCAGCACGTGGCGGGCTGCCCCGGTGTACACATACTGGCTGGCCACGGACAAAGCATACAGGAAGCCCGAACAGGCCGCCGACAGGTCAAAAGCGGGGATATGCCGGCATCCCAGGGCCGCCTGAATGAGGCAGGCAGTGGCGGGACACATCAGGTCCGGCGTGACGGTGGCGCAGACGATCAGGTCCAAGTCCTGGGGGGCCAGGCCGGCTTTTTCCAGAGCGTGCCGGGCGGCTGCCGTTCCCAGCGTGGCCGAAGTTTCTCCAGTGCCGGCAAAGCGGCGGGCGCGAATCCCCGTCCGCGTCCGAATCCACTCATCGGAAGTGTCCAAATTGAGGCTTTCCGCCAACTCATCGTTGGTGACACTGCGGGCCGGCAAGCAGCGGCCCGTCCCCGCAATGACCGCGCTGTAAGAAATACCCATCGAAATCAACCTGATCCTGAGCCACACCCGCGGTGCTCTAGCCACCGCCGCATCATTCCGAGCATTGCTATCGGTGTAGCAAATTGTCAGTACAACTTCCACAAGATAATTCCGGGCAACTGGATGGCGGGCGATGTAGGATAACGTCAGATTCGATACCGGGGGGTGTTCCATATGAGCCGGCAGCCTTCTGAACCATGGTACGCTGATGGCCTGGCCTTTACCTGCACGCGCTGTGGGGATTGCTGCCGGGGAGCGCCGGGGTATGTCTGGGTCAATGAGGAGGAGATCGCGGCGATCGCTGAGCATCTGGGGGAGGCGGCGGACCGAGTGCGGGCGATGTACACGCGAGCGGTGCGGGGCCAGCGCTCCTTGCGGGAACGGAGCAACGGCGACTGTATCTTTTGGGATGCGGCCAAAGGGTGCACCATCTACCCCGTGCGTCCGCGGCAATGCCGCACCTGGCCGTTCTGGGCCAGCAACGTGGCCAGCCCGCAAGCCTGGGAACGCACTTGCCAGGTCTGCCCCGGCTGCGGCCAGGGGGAAGTGATCCCGGCGGAAGAGATCACCCGGCGGGTTCAGGTCATCCGGTTATGACGGGCAGCGGCCCAGCTCTTCCCCGACCTCAACCCGGCGAGGTAGAGGGGGTTGCACCGCCAGCAGGTGAGGATGAAGCCGGTTGCTCCCGTTCGTAGTGGCAAGTCACGGTCGTAGTGATCCCCCCGCGCGGGGTCCACTTGGACACCACGGTGCAACGGCGGGGTTGGCAAGCCGCCACGAAGTCATCGAGCAAGCGGTTGGTGACCTGCTCGTAAAAGATGCCCATGTTGCGGTAGCGCTGCAAATAGAGCTTGAGCGATTTCAGCTCCACGCACCATTGGTCCGGGACATACGTAAAGATGATGGTGCCGAAATCGGGCTGGCCGGTTTTCGGGCAGACACTGGTGAACTCCGGGCAGACAATCTCGATCGTGTAATCCCGTCCTGGCCGCGGGTTGGGAAAGGTCTCCAGTTGATCCGCACTCGGCGTGGCTGTCGGTTCCATAGGGCACTCCCCAGAGGGAATGGAGCAGGTTATGATGATACACTGCGGTTTATCGTAGGCTGTGGCGGCGAGGGCGGAAGGCGGATGTTCTCCAAGCGGAAGGCGGATGTTCTCCAAGTGGTGGAGGCGATGAGCCGATGGCGGGCAAAGCGGTGGTCCTTCTGAGCGGCGGATTGGACAGTGCCACCACCTGCGCCCTGGCACGGGAGGAGGGGTACACGGTTTATGCCTTGTCCGTGGATTATGGCCAGCGGCATCGGATTGAGCTGGAGCGCGCCCGGCAATTGGCCCGCCGCTTGGGAGTGGCCGAGCATCGCATCGTAGCCGTGGATTTGCGTGCTATCGGCGGCTCCGCCCTGACGGCCGACATTCCTGTGCCCAAGGACCGCCCGGCAGAAGCCCTGGCCCAGGGCATTCCGATCACCTATGTACCGGCCCGCAATACCCTGCTTTTGGCTCTGGCCCTGGGGTATGCGGAAACCCTCGGGGCATTCGACATCTTCATCGGAGCGAATGTGCTCGACTATTCGGGCTATCCCGACTGCCGGCCCGAATTTCTGCGCGCCTTCGAGACCCTGGCCCAACTGGCCACCCAAGCGGGCGTCGAAGGGCGCGGGCGTTTCCGCATCCATGCTCCCCTGCTGTACCTGACCAAGGCCGAGATCATTCGCCAGGGACAGCGGCTGGGTGTGGATTACGCCTTGACCCTCAGTTGCTACGATCCCGATCCGCAAGGGCGTCCCTGCGGGCATTGCGACGCCTGCCAGTTGCGGAAGAAAGGGTTCGCCGAAGCGGGCATTGCTGACCCTGCCGAAGCCGGATTGGCTAGCGCTTCCCCTGCCGTGCTGGAACAGTCCGCCGGTGCACTCCCTTGAACTTCGTCTGGGGCAGGAAGACAGCGAGGCAGAGGAGGCGCAAGTTCGCGCCGTCAGGCCGCTGCCGACACCGAGGAGATCGCCATGATGCGCTATCTGCCAGCCCAGACTCTGGGGATTGCCGCCCTGATAGCGGGGGGCGTGTTAGCAGGGTGCGGCTTATGTGCTGGAGCTGATTGGCCGCAATTCCTTGGCCCCAACCGGGACAATAGCACTCCCGAAAAGGTCCAACCTTGGAAGGGGGAACTCAAAGCACTCTGGCGGCAGCCGCTGGGTCCCGCCCATAGTTCGCCGGTGGTAGTCCAGGGAGTGGTCTACGCTTTTTACGAACCCGCGGGGAAAAACGCCGATGCCCTGGCGGCCTTCGAGGCCCGCACGGGCAAACGCCTGTGGGAGAACAGTTACGAACGTGCGGAATTCAAGCCGCTCTTTGGGGCTGGTCCTCGCTCCACGCCGCTGGTCCATCAAGGCCGCATCTACACCTACGGCGGCACTGGCATCCTCGCCTGCTGGAAGGCACAAGATGGCAGCCTCCTCTGGAAGGTCGATACTTTAGCGGAGTTCCAGGCCCGCAACCTTTTCTTTGGCGTGTCTACCTCGCCGATCCTGGTCGAGGGAGACAAAGTGGTAGTGATGGTAGGCGGTCCGCAAGCCGGCATCGTGGCTTTCGACGCCCGCACAGGCCAAACCGTCTGGAAGGCCACTCAGGAACCAGCCAGTTATGCCTCGCCCATCTTCGCCCGGCAACAGCTCATCTTTCTGGGAGGTTCCCACCTCCTGGGACTGTCGCCGCAGGGACAGTTGCTCTGGAAGTTCCCCTGGGAGGGCCGCGTTGGAGGGCTGGTCGAATCCTCCACCACTCCGGTTTGGACTCACGATCTGGTGATCGGCAGCACCGTCACTTCAGGAACCGTAGCATTGCGCCTGAATAACAAGGAGAAGCAAATCCAGCCGGAGAAGGTGTGGGAAAACAAGCACCTGACCTGCTATTTCTCGACACCGGTTGTGGTCGGCGATTACCTGTACATGATCAACGGAGCGGCCAGCCTGCTCAATCCGAGCATTACCCTGCGTTGTGTCGAGGTGAAGAGCGGCAAAATTGTCTGGGAACGCAAGGATGTGGGGCGCTACCATGCCGCCCTGTTGCGTTGCGGACCGCCGGGAGAAGAACATCTGCTGATGCTCGATGACAACGGCCATCTGATTCTCCTGGCGCCGGATCCCAAAGGGTACAAGGAACTGGCCCGGAGTAAGGTCTGCGGTCCCACCTGGGCCCATCCCGCCCTGGTGGATGGCCGCCTGTATTTGCGCGATGAACAGGAGCTGCTCTGCATTCCTCTGTCTCTGCACTAAGCGGGCTAGCAAGGAATGCCGGAATCTTTCCTTCGCCTGGATCGAGAGCCACGATCGTGATCATCGGACTGCTGTTGTCCGCCGGTTTGATCCTTCTGGGAGTTGGGGCCGGTTGGGGCCAGATACGGCTCTATCGGCGTCTGCGGGAGCAACCCTTTTTACCGGCGGAGGATCAACGGCACTATCGCGCTCAGGGGCGGCGGCGGCTGGTGATTTCCGCCCTGCTCACGATCATCGGCAGCATGATCGGCGGCTACTACCTCAGCGGCATGGATGAGCGGCTGGTGGCTATCCCGGAGCGGCAGCGCCAGGCCGCGGCTCAGGCCGGTGAGCATCCTCCCAATCCGGCTCAGGAAGCGGAGGCCGCCGCCGATCGCCGCTTCACTCGCCTGGTTGGCTATTACTGGATTGCGGTTATCGTGCTGCTGGGGGTTGTGGTGATGCTGGCCAGTATCGATGTCATCGCCACGCGCCGCTATTGGATGGCTCGTTATCGCGAGTTGCAGGCCGACCATCAGGCCAAACTCCATCGGGACCTGATCATCTACCGTCAGCGGCGGCTGGAAAAGCGCTTTCGCCCCTTGCCCCGCTCGCCATCTCCGGGAGACCCCCCGCCGGATGACGCTGGCACTCCGCCTGCCTGATCCGGTTCTAACCCAAGCCTTCGCTTCTTTCGATTTTCGAGAGTTGGCGGCATCCGTATCCGACGGTATGGAACGAGTGTCCGACGGTATGGAACGAGGCTGGCCGTGCTTCCGCACTAGCGCCGTGCTTAGGCCCCTGACTTCCATGAGGCATCGGCTGGGCAGAAGGGAAGAGTCGGTCCGGTCGGGTCAGGAGGAGAAGCGTGAGACGATCAGGGCGATATTCTGGCCGCCGAAGCCGAAACTGTTGCTGAGAGCATGCTGGAAGCGGGCCTCCCGCGCCGTGTTGGGGACGTAGTCCAGGTCGCAGGCGGGGTCCGGGGTCTGGTAATTGATGGTGGGGGGAATGACTCCGTGGCGCAGGGCCATGATGGTGATGATCAGTTCCACGGCTCCGGCGGCGGCGATGAGGTGGCCGAGCATGCTTTTGCTGCTGGAAATCGGGATGCGATACGCTTGGGGGCCGAAGACGGCTTTGATTGCAGCGGTTTCCGTGGCGTCGTTGGCTTGGGTGCTGGTACCGTGGGCGTTGATGTAGCCGATGTCGGCGGGTTGGAGAGCTGCATCCGCCAGGGCTTGGGCCATAGCCTGGCTAGCCCCGCGTCCTTCGGGGTGGGGATCAGTCATGCGGAAGGCATCCGCGGTAGAGCCGTAACCGGTCAGTTCGGCATAGATGGTTGCCTTGCGAGCCTTGGCGTGTTCGAGTTCTTCGAGCACGAGGAGGCCCGCCCCTTCACCGAGGACAAAGCCGTCGCGGTCCCGATCGAAGGGTCGGCTGGCGGTCTGCGGGCTGTCATTGCGCTGGGACAAGGCCGTCAGGCGATTGAAGCCCGTCACTCCCAGGGGATGGATCATGCTATGGGAGCCGCCAGCGAGCATGACATCGGCGGCGCCGGAACGGATCAGGTCCATCGCCTCTCCGATCGCCTGGGAGCTGGCGGCGCAGGCGGTCTGGCACGCCAGATTGGGACCTTCCAGGGCGAATTCCACGGCGAGGTGGGCCGCCGGCGTGTACATCTCCTGCTCGCTTTCGCGGGGACCATTCATCCACTGCAACATGAACTGGGTGAAGCGGGCGGGATCGACGGGACCGGGCGACTCCGGCGGCGGCGAAGCATGAGCCAAACCGCGCACCAGGACCGGAAACTCATCGCTGCCTTCCCCGGACCCCAGATAGACCCCCATACGGGAACGATCCCCCCGCGCCGGATCGAGCAGGCCGGCGTCTTCGAGGGCTTGCCGGGCCGCCGCCAAGGCAAACTGTGTATTCAGGCCGCAGTTGCGGTAGCGCTGAGGGTCGCGGAGGAACCGGCCTAGATCGAATCCTTTGACTTCTGAAGCGAAGGTCGTCGGAAAGGTGCGGGCATCGAAGCGGGTGATGGGGCCGACGGCGGTGCGCCCCTCGACTTGTGCCGCGAACAACTCGGCCACGCTCTGCCCCAAGGGTGTAATCACCCCCATCCCGGTGACGACAACACGCCTGCGCATGCTCAAGACCTTCACCTCAATCCACGGAACAGGTCGCAATCACTGGCCGGTCCAGCGGATGCCGCGGCGGCACATCGCCCGGTGATATTCCGTGATATTCCATTCCGCTGGTCGGGAGAAACTTTCCCCCGTCCGAGGGGTTGCTGTCCCCCTCAGTTGTCCGGGCGCCGGATGACAATCGCGGCACACTGGCCCAGGTCGGTGTAGGTGGTTTTGACCACGTAAGGTCGGCGGACAGGGCGGGGTTCGCCGACGTGTACGTGGATGGGGCATTCGGGGTCCGGATGCTGGTGGTTGAGGGTGGGCGGCAGCCAGCCGTGGCGCAGGGCCAGGACGCTGCACGCCAGTTCCAGCAGGGCGGAAGCCGCACCAAGGTTGCCAAACCGGCTCAGGGGTGCGAAGACAGGCGTCCGCGTACCGAAAACTTCCGCAATGCCGCGGGCCTCGAAACGGTCGCCGGCACGCGTTCCCAGGCCGTGGGCATTGACGTGATCCACCTCCTCCGGCGTGATGCCGGCCAGGGCCAGCGCCTGGCGAATGACGCGGGCTAGTCCTTGCCCCGTGTACTGCCGGTCCACGCCGCTGGCCACTGCCATCACCTCGGCGTAGACGCTGGCTCCCCGCTGCCGGGCATGCTCCAGATTCTCCAGGACGAACACCGCCGCACCTTCCCCCAGTGCCGTGCCATCTCGGTCGCGATCAAAAGGCCGGACCGCCCCTGCGGGGTCCTCATTGCGCCGCGAAAATTCAGCGAAGAGATTGAAGCGGCTCAAACTCAAGGGATGAACCTTGGCTTCGCTTCCTCCCACCAGCATGATGTCCGCCGCTTGCCGCCGCAGGATGCGCAGTGCCTCCTCCAAGGCGGACGCCCCAGCTACATCTCCGATGATCTGCGTATTGCTCGGCCCTTGAATGTCGTAAAGGATGGTGGCGTGGCAGGCCGGCATGTTAGGCAGATACTTGAGCATCCACAACGGCGGCACTTCTGGGATGCCGTGCTCTCCCCAGGCCCGCATGTCCGGGCCGCTCCGATCCGGGCGAATGGAACGCACCGCTGCCGGTCCCAGATCGTCTAGCTCTGTGGCACCCATGACCGAGGCGAACTCGATGCCGCACCGCTGCGGGTCAAAGCTGCCGCGGGACAAACCGGCGTCCGCCATCGCCCACTGACAGCCCACCACGCCCAGCGAAACGGTCCGGGCCATAGCATTGAGCGTGCGGCGATAGGACTTGTCGATCATTTGCCGCGGCTGAAAATCCTTGACTTCGCCGGCGATCTGCGAGGGAAGATGGGACGGATCGAAGAGGGTAATCCGGCCTACGCCGGCTGTGCCAGCCAACAGCGCCGACCAGAGCGCCTCCGGAGCATTGCCTATCGGACTGAGCACGCCGAAGCCAGTAACGACAGCCCGGCGGGACAACATCGTCATCGGTCAACCCACTGGCGGATCGTCTCTCCGCTCCCCACCCCAGGACTCCTTTCCTCTGCCTGGACTCGATCCGAAGATCCGAATGTGGAGAAGGATAGGCCGCCGTCTTGGTTCCTCATCCCGTGTCGTCCTCCCCTGTGCTGAGCGCGAGGCCGGCTGAGCAGGGGGCCGAGACCGTTCAAGTCCTGGGGATGAGGTTTGGCATCCTTCCCTCCTCCACCGCACCACGCTTAGTATAGGAAATTGCTCCGCTGGTGGAATCACCCGCTCCATACTTGTCCTGCCGATCCCGGTTCGTTACCCTGGGACTGGCGGCCCTGGCAGAAGCCACAGGACTCCACCCTCGGCAAAGCCGGGGCAAGCCGCCGCCGGCTTTTAGGAGCGGGCCGGGGAAAAGGCCGCCGCCAGCGTCTCTTTCCACTTGCGGACGCGATGGGGATCGATCAGGGCCGTCCGCTTGCTACCGGCGCAGGCGGAGGCGCGCACCGCAAAGTAATCCGGGCGCAAGCCGCGGAGAGCCTTCACATGTTCCGGGCGTAAGCCGCCGCCCAAGGCCACCGTGATCCCGGCGTTCTGAAGCGGCTCGATCAAGCCCGCAATCGCTTCCGGTTTGAGGAAATCCAGGAGGCATTTGCCGTCCTTAACGCAGGTATCCAGGAGGAACGCGGCGAAGCGGTAGCGGCGGGCGAAGCGGGCCACTTCCAGCGGCGGAATCGCCTTGGCCCGCCCCCAGTCGGCGTAGGCTACCAGGACCATGTCGATATGGGCGGGGAGTTGGCGGCGGGCTTCCAGGAGGTCTTCCCCCCAGCCGGGTGTGTGCGGATAACCGGATAACCCCCATTTGACGTAACGCAGGGGCAATTCCAGGTGCCAATGGGCGTGCACCAGAGCGTGCTCGGACCACTCTCCCAGGGCAGCACTGACCGGGACGCGGCCCGCAACGGCATCCACCACCGCCGCCACCACGTCGGCCTCGGCTGCCCCCAGAGCACCGCGGCTCGGCTCCTTGACATCGATCAGATCGGCCCCGCCTTCCAAAGCAGCGGCCACCTCACTGGCATGACGCACGCTGACCAGCAGTTGCGGCGTATTCTTTGGATTACTCATGGGTGTGGAATCCTTCCACCGGAAAGAAAAAGGTCTGACCCTTACAAGCATAATAGGGAAGAGGGCGGGGCTGGCGGAAGAGGAAACCATACAGGCCGGGATGGAAAGCCTCCGGCGGCTGCAAGTGGCGGGAACTATCCGCCGCAAACTGCCCCGCTTGAGTATAGCGGACGCACTCCACCAATTCCGCCATGCCGATGATGCCGCCGCGCAAGGTGCACAATTCCCAGAGGCGGGGATAACGGACCGCCGCTTCCGCCACGTAGCGCCAGCCGAGAGCCTCACCCGCGGGCCACTGGGCAGCATGGATCAGGGTCCAGCCGCGATGGCGGGCCGCCCAGCGGCGCAGCTCGATCGTTTTGACTCCCGCGACTAGCAAGCCGGCCCACGGCTGACGCACGGACAGTGCCCAGCTCACCGCGGAGGAATGACGGGATGGACTGCGGCTCATGGATCGCCCCCTGGCCCCTGCCTTCCCCTACCGGCTGGCGCCGGACGCTCACTTCCGCCCAAAGCACAATTCTCCACATTGAGAGTGAAGAGGTACAGCACGGACGGCCGGGAAGGCCCCTCTCCGCTTCGGTTTCCAGGAATTTTAGTCCGCCGGCGGCGTCGAATTGTTGCGTCCGTGGAAATTGCAAGCTAAGGAATAAGTGGATCGCCCCCGAAAAAGTCGAGTAGATCGCCCCCTGGATTGCAGCGTCGCCCAGATTTTCCTGGACTGGAGGAGGTTTCCGGCCTGTCGGCGATTCTGCTCGCTGCAAGGAATCGCCTGGCGGAAGAGAACAGCCGATCGATTCGGTAGCTAGGACGAACGAGACGATTATGCCACTGCGTCTGGTCAGTCAGGAAGAGTTGCCCGCGCCTTTGTCGGGGTACCGGCTGATCGAGCGTTTGGGGCGCGGCGGCTTCGGAGAGGTCTGGAAAGTCGAGGCGCCCGGCGGCCTGTACAAGGCGGCCAAGTTCGTCTTTGGCGATCTCCAGGGGTCGGACGAACAGAGCCGACCGGCGGAGCAGGAACTCAAAGCCTTGCGCCGCGTCCGGGAAATCCGCCATCCCTACGTCCTGTCCTTAGAACGCTTCGACACTATCGAAGGCCAGTTGATCATTGTCATGGAACTGGCCGACCGCAATCTGTGGGACCGATTCCGGGAGTGCCGGGCCCGTGGCCTGGGCGGCATCCCCCGCGGCGAACTCCTCCGCTACATGGAAGAGGCTGCCGAAGCCATTGACCTGATGAATATCCACTACCAGATCCAACATCTGGACATCAAGCCGCAAAACCTCTTCCTGGTGGCCAATCACGTCAAGGTGGGAGACTTCGGCCTGGCCAAGTTGCTCGACGGCATGTCCGCGACGGTCACGGGGGGAGTCACGCCGGTATATGCGGCACCGGAAACTTTCGAGGGGCGCGTCACTCGCTTCTGCGATCAATACAGCCTGGCCATTGTGTATCAAGAGCTGCTGACCGGCACACGGCCCTTCCACGGCACCAACACCCGGCAACTGCTGATGCAGCATCTCTCCGGCACGCCGGATGTCGAACCTTTACCAGAGGGGGACCGCGAGGTGATCCGGCGGGCCTTGCGTAAAGTGCCGGAAGAGCGCTGGCCGAGCTGTATGGAGATGGTGCAAGCCTTGCGGGCTTCGGGGGAAGGGCGGATCGTCGTAGCGACCGGCGCGGACGTGCCGGATGCCGAACAGGAAGCGCGCACCCGCCCCACACCGCCTCCCACTCATGCGGTCAGCAGTGTCGGAGCCGCCTCGGCTCTGGCCACGCGCATGGCTCCTCCTGGGGCCGGAGGAAATCCGCCAGAGGCGGTCCCGCCCGGCACCGTTCAGCCGCCGGCCTCCCCTGCTGGTCGTTCCGCCAGCGGCGTCCCCTCCGCCGCTTCCTCCGTGGGCGTCCCATCGCCTGTGGCTTCTCCGCGAGCACCCGGAAGCAGCACCGCGGCCCTCATTACCCCCCGCTTGGTGACGCCATCCACCCTGACCACGTCCCAGTCCGTTACCCGGCTGCGGCAAGACGGTCTCGGCAGCGGGCCGCCTTCCCAGCTCGTAAATGCCCCCCGCTCCGCCCCTCCGGAACGCACGGGGTCAGGCGTGCTGATCCCGGCGGGCATCATCGGCTTGGGAACCAACGGCCTGCGAGTGGTGGAAGCCTTCCAGAGTTTGCTCCAGCAACGTTACAGTGATCTGCGGCAACTGCCCCACCTGCGCTGGCTGGGCATCGACACGGACCCGCAGGCCATCTCCAGCACGCTCTCTTCCCCCGCGCTGCCCGTGGTCCCCACCCCTTCGCCAGGGACCACGGCCACGCCGACTCAGTCGGTGCTGATGGACAACCCCTGGTTTCTGGCTCGCCTGCAACGGCCGGCTCACTATCTCCAGCATCCGCACTTGCCATCTGTGGAGCAGTGGCTCCCTCCCGGAAGTCTGGCCCGCCTGGGGCGCCAACCCGCTGCCGCCCAAGGAATGCGGGCCTTCGGACGCCTCGCCCTCCTGGACCACTCCCGCCCCTTGCTCCTGCGCTTGCGCCGCGAACTGGACATTCTCCTGTCCGACCAGCCTCTGCAACAGGCAGCCGCCCACACCGGCCTGACGCTCCGTTCCAATCACCCGCATTTTTTCCTGATCGCCGATCTGGGCGGAGGAAGCGGCAGCGGCATGTTCCTGGAGTTGGCTTACTGGCTGCGGCGGGAATTGCGCCGCCTGGGCTGTCAGCCGCGCCTCCATGCCCTGCTTCTGTTACCCCCGGCCGATCCCCGTCTGCTCCGCTCACCGCAGACGTCCGCCGCTCTGGGCAACGCCTGCGCCGCGCTGCGGGAACTGGAGTATTGTCAGTCGGGCCGTGGCGTCTATGAGACGCATCTGGACAATGACGAGGGAAGCTGGCGCGATTCCGAACCGCCCTTTACCTCCCTCCATTTCCTGGTCCGCCCGCTGCACAGTTCCTCACCGCAGCAGCAGTCTTGGCTCACCGATGCTGCTTACCTTCTCTTCCTGCACCTGTTCACCCCTTTGGGCCGTTACCTCCAGGAGCTTCCCCGTCCGGCTTTTCCCTCGGCTCATCTGGCCGGGCTGTACCGCTTCGACTGGCCGCGGCGGGAACTGCTCGATGCGGCGGCTCACCGCCTGGCCCGCCTCTTGCTCCAACGCTGGAATGCCCAAGACTCCGCCACCTACGAAGCCCTCCGCCCCCTCGTCGCCGGCTGGCTGGAGCAACAATGGAGCCACCACGGCCTGACCACCGAGCAACTCGTGGCCGCCTTCCGCCACGACCTGACGCTCCACCTCGGCGACGACCCCGATCGCTATTGCGACGCCCTCCTCCAATCTCTGCGCACGCACACTCCCTCCGCTAGCAAGGTGGACGCTTTCGCCGTGTGTCAGGTGTTGGATCAGATTTTGCGTCTGGTGGGCAAACCGCAAGTGGACCCCCAACCGGAGGCGGACCTTCGTTTTCCCCAGCCGATCTGCGATTCAGTCTTTGCGGCCACCTATGAGCGCCTCCTGCGGGAATGCGACGCCGCTCTGTCCGTCCTGGCGGTTCAGATGCTGGAAATGCCCGGCTATCGCTTCGCTGGCGCGGAAGAAGCATTGCGCCAGATCGAGCAGCGCTGGGATGTACAAATCGCCGCCTTGGAACAAACCCATCAGGACCTGCAACGGCAAGTCCGCCAGCTCTATCAGCGTCTCTTGCATCTGATTGCTCAGTTGGAGCAGGGCGGGACCTTGGGCTTGGGGCTGCGCCGCTCCGCCCTGGTGCAGGAGATCCTGGAAAGCCTGCGGCTGCTCTCTCAGCGGCAATTGCAGTGCCGGATCGTCGAGCGGCTTCTGCCGTTACTGCGGCATCAGCGGGACGCCGCCCCAGAGTTTCTCCGGGACCTGGCTTTGTGCCGTCAAGCTCTCCGCCAGCTCGGCGAACAGTTGGACCGTCTCAGTCCGGCCTCCACCGCTCCTGCCATGACTGGCCGCCGCCTCCTGCCCTACGGTGCGACCGACGTCCCCACCGCCGCCGACCGCTTACTCCAGCAGTTGCTCACCCAGCAGCCGGCCCTTTTCGATTCGTGGGAACCGCGCCTCCAGCAGGCTCTGCAACGGAAGTTCCGCGGTTTGGGCAACGTGTGCTTGAAAGTCGCCGCCAAGGGGGCGGACTTCGCCGCTTGGCTGTTGGAACAATGCCGAGCGGTGATCGATCCTCACCTTCCTCGCCACGATCCCGCCGCCGCCTTCTTCGAGTGCTTCCCCCCGCCGGAAATGGCCGAAAACGCCTTACGCGAGGCCGTGGATGAAGCCGCCCCGGACCTCCCGGCGGCCCACTCCGAACTCGCCAGCACCCCTCGTGCTGTGGCCCTCCTTCCTTCGGGACAAGCAGGCGAACGCCTCCGCCAAATACTGACCGACCTCCGGCCCGACCTGCCTTGGCATCTCCTCACCGCTGCCGAGGACCTCTGCCTGTATCGGGAGGAAGAAATCCCTCTGACTGCTCTGCCCCACCTGGGTCCTCTCGGCCAGCAAGCCTACGAGCAACTCCTGGCTTCGGACCATCCACCCCACAGCCGGGCGGACGTCCCCTGGACGCAGCCTCCGAATGCCTTTGTTCCCACCGCCTGATCTTCCCCCGCGAGTCCATATCGTCCCCTTGTTCGTTCGGTTCCCTCATCATTTCGTCTCTAGTTCCAAGCCGTAAAGGCTGTCCGCTTGCCTTCGCCACCAGGCCCCTTTGCCTTCGCCACCAGGCCCCTTTCCTCCAGCTCCCCGAACTGGAAAAACCGCCGGCCAGGCTTTGCTCTTTCTCTCAGGTGGAAGGGAACCCCCCGGCTTGTTCTCTCAGGGGAAAAAGGAACCCCCAGGCTTGGACCTGGTGAAAAAGACCCACTGACGATTCCGCGTCACCCACCCCACGTCCAGAAGAGTACCAGCCGCCTCCCTTCGGGGGTTATGAGCAGGCTTTGCGCTGTCCGTTTTTTAAAGGCAGCAGATTGACCGATGATCTCCGGCAGATTATCCTCGAAACGATGCGAACGCAGCCTCGACCAAGACACCGCATACAAGCAAAAAACGAGATGGCTGAGGAGAAGATCGCAATCGCTGTAGACGAGACGGCTGGGGAGAGGATCGCAATCGTTGTTTCCCCCGAAGTATCCTCGCTGTGCGGAAAAGCTGCATGAAAAGCCAACTGAGGAAAGGGTGAGTTGGAAGTGCCCCAGGAGACCGCCTATGCCGAACGCTGACAATCGGTCCGCATCTGACCCCTCGGCGGTTCCCGCTTCCTCTGCGGACGCCTCTGGTGTGCCGTATCCTCACTCCGAAGAGTCCGCCGTGCCGTATCCCAAGACCGTGCAGGTAGCCGGTGCCGTCTGGATCATCTACGGTATCGTGGCCTTAGTCAATTTGGCATTCCTCATCCTGTTCATTGTGGGGGCAGGCGAGGAAAAACCCGACGCGGATCGGGAGGCTCAGAAGGCGGCGATTGCTCTGGCCACCTGCTTCGGCATGTTTCAGGCGTTGATTGGCTTGGTATTCATCCACGTCGGCATCCAGAGCATCCGAGGCACGGCGCGTGATACTTTGGGGAACGGCATCGGTTCGCTTCTGTTCGGCCTGATCAATTTGGCGCAAGGAGGCCGGTTGGGGATGGCAGGCGACTTCGTCCTGGCCGGGTTCTACTTCCTGTTCGGGGTGCTTCTGATTGGGGCGGGAGTGCTGGCGCTGGCAGGTCGCCGGGAATACCGCCAGTGGCGCGAGGCCAGTCAGGTCTATCAAGCCTGGCAGGAGGAGCAGAGGCAGGCTCCCCACGGGTCGAGCTAGATCAGGGACGGTGGCCTGAAGGTACCGAGCCAGGCTCCCCGTCGTGCTACTCCAGGTTTACCCAAGTCTCAAAACCCACATGGAAGGGCCTTCCAGGAAGCATCCCTCTGGGCGGGACAAACCATCGACTTGAAGAAAGGTTCTGCCAGGCGCTGGGACGCGCGTGTTATCCCGGCTGCTTCTTGCGACATCGCTCCAATGAAGGGATGGGGTGGACAGGGCATTCAGGTATCCGCCATGGCGGCAGGGACGGTGCGCGAGCTTGTCGTGCGAATCGAAACCTGGACTGAGTCAACGGAGCGAACCCAGGATTGGGGGGACGAGGCGGAGGAAGCGGCGGGCGAACCACTGGGCTTGTTCTTTCTGGAGGATGGCCCGCTCCTGCGGTTCGCACAGTTGGATGGCGGTGTGCCAATCGGCATCGGCCCGCTCGTAGCGTTGCAGCATTTCCCAAGCCATAGCTCGTCCCCAGTAGCAATTGCGCAGGAACAGTTGGGCACGCTGGCGATAAGGGGTGCCGTGGAGCAGGGGGGTGAGCAAAGCGATGGCACGGTGGTAGTCATCGAGGCTGTCCGCGGGGCATCCCCCTCGGCGGCGGAGGTGAGCACGATTGCAATGCATCCCGCCAAGCGAGAGGCGGTTGCCCAGGTCCTGGGGGTGATTGGCCAGGCGGCGGGAACGGAGAACAATACCTTCTTCGTAGAGCAGCCAGGCCTGGGGCGATTGGCCGAGTTGATCGTAGAGCAGAACGAGTTCTCCGATCAGGGTGAGGGTGCGGGGATGTTCAGAACCAAGATGGCGGCGGGTGATCTGGAGGTTTTCCTCGTAGAGAGCCGCCGCTTCCTGGTGGCGATGGAGTTGGTCGTAAATTTGAGCCAGTAAGCGGCGGGTTTCGAGAGTCAGGGGGTGTTCCCGGCCCAGGCGGCGGTTCATTGCGGGCAGCAGTTCCTCGACCTGAGCTTGGGCTTGGGGCAATTGCCGGTGCAGGAAGTGAGCGTGAGCGACTTTGAGGCGGATGGCGAAGGTGTCCGGGTGGTCCGGGCCGAAGTGCTGGAGGGCGGTGTCGAGGACACGCTGAGAGAGGGCGAAGGCATCCCCTGTGCGGTGCAAGGTGAAGAGTGTGCTGGCCCGGTCCGCCTGAGCGGTGAGGGTGTCGATGTGATGGGGGCCGAGGGTCTGCTCATAGCGGGCGGCCAGCTCTTCGAGAGCGTGCAGGGCTAGCTCGTGCTGCCCAAGTTTCTGCCAGGTGGCGATGAGGTTGTTGTAGTTGCGGAGAGTCTGGGGATGGTTGGCTCCCAGGGTGCGGAGTTGGCGGCGGCGGGTGTCGATTTGTAACTCCAGCGCTGGCAGAAGTTGTTCGAGATGGACGTACTGCACGGCGAGGTTGAGGGCCACTTGCAAGGTCGTGGGATGATCCGGTCCGAGATGCTGCCGGTGGTGGAGATAAAGAGGTTCGAGGATCGCCCGGGCTTCGCGATTGCGGCCCATGTCCGAGAGGGCCACGGCGAGGGTATTGAGGGATTGCAGGGTGAGCGGGTCAGTCGGCCCGCGGGTGCAGCAGTAGAGGGCATGAGCGGTGCGGAGGAGTTGTTCGGCTTTGGGCAGCTCGCCCAGGTAGAGATACGTTTTGCCGAGGGTGTCACGCAGGCGGGCTTCGACGAAGGGATGGTCCGGGAAGGTGGTGGAGAGGTAAGGGAGGGCGAAGTCCAGGGTCTGGCGGAGTGTGAGGTTATAGCCCCGCCCGCCTTCGATGCCTGCGGGCCGTCCTGCGGCCAGAATGTGCCGTTCGAGGAAGTCAAGCAGGGCCTGGGTTTCGGCCTGCCGTTGTTGGGCTTCGCGAGCGTGTCGTTCGGCACGCTGCTGAGCGCGTTCCGCTTCGCGTTGGCGGGATTCGGCCAGTTGCTGGGCCTGTTCGGCTTCGAGCCGGCGGGATTCGGCCAGTTGCTGGGCCGCGCGGGCCTCGGCGGCGGTCTGCTCCGCCCGCAGGTGGTTGTCTTCAGCGCGCTGCTTGGCCAGGCGCTCCGCTTCCACGGCGCGGCGAGCCTCGATCAGGGCCAGCGTGATCCCCGTGATCCCGAGAAGTAAAACGATTCCCAGAGCGCTGGCGGCATAACCGAGCAAGCGACGGCGTCGGCGGCGCTCGGCATCCCGAACGCGATTGGCTGCCCGTTCCGCTTCCGCAGCGCGCAGCCGCTGCTCGACTGTATAGCGATACGAGCTGAGGCGCTGGGCCACGGCTAGACCATCGGGCGGGCGCTGCTGCGGGTCAATCGCCAGGCAGTCGCAGGCCAGTTGCACCAGCTCCTCATCCGCCCCGCATTGACGCAGACGTGTCACAATTTCGTCCGTATCCCCTGTGGCCGCCCGGACAATCATCGTCATCAGGCTTTGGCCGCGGAAAACCTCCTGGCCCGTCAGGATTGCCGCCAGGATGCCGCCGAGAGCGAAGACGTCCGCACGGGCATCGATCTGTTCCCCCCGTGCTTGTTCCGGCGCCATGTAAGCCGGCGTGCCGACCACCTGTCCCGCGAGCGTGCGGCTATTCCCTTCCGCCGACACGGGAGCCTGAAGAATGGAGTCCCACTCTGGGCGTTCCGGCCTGCTGTCTCCCTCGCCCGAATCTGAGGCCGGCTTTCCCGCAGACCCAGGGGAGGGTCCGTCGGGCAGAGGCGAGGGCGAGGCTGGGGAGGAGCTGCCCCGGGGATTGGCAGGGGGACTGCCCTTGCTTGGGGGAGTGGGAGCGACCGGGGAACTGGAAGAAGCAGGGGCGGGCGGAGCCGAGGCGGGCAAGGCACCATCCGCGGGAGCCGAAGCCGGGAAGTCCCGCAAAACCTTGGCCACCCCCCAGTCCATGACTTGCACTTCGCCAAACGGGCCGACCATGATATTGCCCGGCTTAAGATCGCGGTGAACGATGCCGTGGGCATGTGCAAAGCCGATTGCCCGCGCCACCTGCTCAAAGACATCCAGCCAGCGTCCCAACTCTTCCAGAGGGTGGGAGCGCCGGGCCAGGATTTGCGCCAGCGTTTCGCCGCGGATCAGCTTCATAACCAGATACGGTGGGCCGTCCGCCAATTGCCCCAAAGCATAAACAGGGGGAATGGACGGGTGCGAGAGTTGAGCTGTGATGCGCGCCTCGGTGACAAACCGCTGGCGGTCGCCATTGGGCAGCAACACCTTGATTGCGACTTCCCGCTGGAATACCTCGTCCCACGCCCGGAAAATCTGTCCCATGCCTCCGCAGCCGATCAAATCGATGACGCGATACCCCGGAATCACGGGCATGGAGGGCGGCACCGGCTCTGAAGGCCGGGGCAGCGCGCCGGGCAGGCACGACACCGTCGCCGCTGCTGCTGTCCAGGAATCCGGCTGAGCACTCGCGGAGTTATCACATCCGGGCATAGAAAAGTTCCCAGAATCCGACCTCGTGGTCGTGGTCCAGCCGCTGTTTCCCAATCGCTAGAGGTTTGTCATCGATCGGGCTGCCGCCACTTTAGTGCATGATACGGGATCATTCCAGTTCCTCGTAGTTGCGGGATGGACGGAGAGGTTCACGCCGGGGATTCTGTTTCGGCAGCAGGGGCAAAATTGAGGCGCTGGTCGAGCACGAAGGTCGCGGCCCGATCCACGTGGGGCGGCTCGATGGAGTCCGAGTTGTCCAGATCGGCGATGGTGCGGGCGACGCGGGCCAGACGGTCGGTCAAGCGGGTGGAAATGTTGGCCTGGGCTACCCTTTGCTTGTAGTGTTCCAATCCTGCGGGGGAGAAGCGGCAGTAGTCCAGGATGCGACCGGCGGGGATGGCGGCGTTGCAGCCGATGGCGGTGCCTTGGAAGCGGGCCGTCTGGCGGGCGCGGGCAGCTTCCACCTTTTGCCGCAGGAGTTCCGTTTGACCGTCCGTCGTTTCGGAGAAGCGCTCCTCCAGGGTCAGCGGCTGCAATTCCACCACCAGATCGATGCGGTCGAGCAGCGGTCCGCTGAGGCGCTTCTGATATTTGGCCACAGCCGTGGGGGAACAGGTGCAGCGCTCCGTGCCCGCGTAGCCGCAGGGGCAGGGATTCATGGCTGCCACCAGGGTGAAGCGGCAGGGGAAGGTGAAGGCGGCGTGGGTGCGGCTGATGGTGATCTGCCCGCTTTCCAGCGGCTGGCGCAAGGCTTCCAGAGTATCCCGGCGGAACTCGGGCAGCTCATCAAGGAAGAGGATGCCGAGATGGGCGAGAGTGACTTCCCCCGGTTGCAGCTTCAAAGTGCCGCCCCCGACAAGGGCCTGCTTGCTGATGGTGTGATGCACCGCCCGGAAGGGACGCTGGGTGACAATTTGGCCGTCGCGTTCGAGTTGCCCGGCGGCGGAATAGATGCGGGTCAGTTCGATCTGTTCCTCGACGGTGAGCCGGGGCAGGATGCCGGCAATGGCGTTGGCCAACAGGGATTTGCCCTCCCCTGGCGGCCCAATGAACAAGAGGTTATGGCCCCCGGCGGCACAAAGCAGAGCGGCTTCCTTGGCCTGCTCCTGCCCCTTGATCCGCCCGAAATCGATCGGCTTTCTCCCGAACGGCTCCAGAGAAATCAACTGATTGAGAACGTTGTCGAAGGTGCGTTTCCCCTGGAAAAACTCGATGACTTCATCCAGCATGCTGACGGCGGCGATGCGGCCGTGCTGCCGGCCCGGGGAAGCGGCGATGAGTGCGCATTCCCGTTCGTTGCCCGTCGGCACAATCAGCGTCTGTTCAGGCCGGGTCGCTTCCGCGATGGCCAAAATCCCCGGCACCCGCCGCACTTCCCCGTGCAAACCCAGCTCGCCCACCAGCACGTAATCCCCCTCCACCGTGGGGGGCAGGTCCGGCAAGTAACCGGCACATTGTAACAGGATGATGGCCAGGGGGAGGTCCAGCCACGAACCGTACTTGGACATCATCGCCGGCGTGCAGTGAACCTGAATAATCACGGGGGACTTGCTCATGCCGTACTTGGTCAAAGCTGCGTTGATCCGTAACAGGGCTTGCTGGGCATCCCCCCGCTCCATGCCAGTGATGACCACGGCGTTCGGCCAGGACCGCGGAGTAGGCAGCACCTCCACTGCCCGCGCCTGAATCTCCACAATCTGCCCTTTCAAGCCGTGCAAAAAGCCAGCGTTGAGTGAATGCTCCTGGCGTAATAAGTGTCCGAATTCCTCTTCCCGCTGGCGTTTTTTGTCCTGGGGAGAACGGTCCGATGGCATCGCCGCAACTCCTCTTCATCCACCCCCTTCGGTCCCAATGGCCGCAAAATCATCCTCATTGTAACCCGCCTCCGCTTTCCTACCAGCCAGGAAGTCGGCCGAAATGTTCGGGACCGAATCGCGGAAAACGGACGGCATCCATGTTTGAAATTAATAAACAGATTTTTTTTGAGGGCAAATTTGACAATGTGTACCCGTCCGCGGTGAGGTCGGCGGAACACACCCTGCCGCCAGAAAAGAGCTGGCACCAGCCCCTTGTGTCGAGCGGACGGAATCGCTTGCCGGAGGCATAGCACTGAGACGGGAACGCCAGGGCACCTGGAGGGTCGGCTTCACCAGGGGGGTGGGGGGGTGGCGCTGGGAGAACGGATGGAGCGGGTGGCAGAGGATCAGGAGGAGGGAGGGGGAACCGGCAGGGAGCGCGCGCTGGCGAGGAAGTGACAGAGGGCGACGGCGAGGGCATCGGCCACGTCCGGGGGCTGGGGCAAGCGATCCAGGCGCAACTGGGCGGCGATGGCATACTGGATTTGGGTTTTGCTGGCGCGTCCGCTGCCGGTGATCAGCTTTTTGATCCGAGTGGCGGGATAACCGACGACGGGCAGTCCGCGAACGGCCCCGGCGAGCAGGAAGACGCCGCGGGCATGGGCCATGAGGATGGCCGTGCGAGGGTGGGCGTAATGGGCGTAGAGTTGCTCGACAGCCAGGGCCGCCGGTTGCCACTCCTCCAGGACCTCGACCAGGCCGTCGTGGAGGATGCGGAGGCGTTCGGCCAATGCCTCAGCGCGGCGGCGGGCGGGCGGCGCGCGCAAGACACCGGCTTCGCAAACCTGGGGTTGCCAGGCGTGCTGTTCGCGCACGGCCTCGAGCACCGCGTAGCCGGTCCGGTGCAGTCCAGGGTCCAAACCCACCACGCGCCAGGGTCCTGCGGGCGGCAGAGAGGCGGTCGGAGTTGGTAAGGTTCGCTCTTCGTGCGTCTGATCCGCCACGGAACAGGTCCGAGAAGACAGGGAAGACACAGGGGCGATCCCTCGCGTTGAGTCGGGCGAGAAAGCCAGCGGGGCTGGTCTCTCTCATTTGGCCCGTTGGCAAGCCTCCTACAGGGCCGGCAGGTCGCCGCTCATGCTTCCATATCGGCCCAGTTTTGCGGGATGAGCCAGTATTCGGTCAATTCCGCTTCCCGGCTGCCCGGCTCTGGCCGGTAATCATACACGTAGCGGACGACGGGGGGAAGGCTCATGAGGATGCTTTCCGTCCGCCCCTGCGTGCGCAGGCCAAAGACCGTGCCGCGGTCATAGATCAGATTGAACTCGACATAGCGTCCCCGGCGGTATTCCTGGAACCAGCGCTGCTGCGGGGTGTAAGGCAGGTCCTTGCGCCGCTGCACAATGGGCAGATAGGCCTCCAGGAAGGCATCGCCGGCGGCACGCACAAAGGCGAACATGGCCTCACTGGCTTCGGCGTAGTCGAAGAAGATGCCTCCCACCCCGCGGGCTTCCTGGCGGTGCTTGAGGTAAAAGTACTCATCGCACGCCTTCTTCATCTCCGCGTAGTTGGCGACAGCGGCATGCTGCTGGCAGACCCGCTTCCAGACCTTGTGGAAATGGATGACATCCTCGCGATAAGGATAGTACGGCGTCAGGTCCGCACCGCCGCCAAACCACCCTTTGCTCCCTTGGGTGAGGAAGCGGAAATTGGCATGCACCGTTGGCACTAGCGGACTGCGCGGATGGATCACCAGCGAAATCCCCACGGCGGTGAAATGCAGGCCATCTCCGGGAAGCTGCCGGGCAAAATCGGGGGGGAACTCCCCGAACACCTCCGAGAAATTCACCCCGCCTTTCTCGAAGACGTTCCCCTCCGCGATGACGCGGGTCCGCCCGCCGCCGCCTCCGGGCCGCTCCCAACGGTCCTCCCGAAAGCGTGCTCCGCCGTCCATCTCTTCCAACGCCGCACAAATCCGTTCCTGGAGGCTCAGAAAATACTCGCGTGCCGCCTGGTGTAACCCCGCGTACCTGGCGTCCAAGGTGGGAGGCAGTGCCGTGGTCATGGCTTTGGCCCTGGGAAGGTTTCAAAAAAGATATTATTGTCCTCAATTAGTGTAGCTGAGCTTGCCTTGCCATGCTAGCCCTTGGCGAAACTCACCGGACTCGACCTGGGGTCAGCACTTCCCCTGTAATCCCTCGAACCTGGCGTAACAGTCCCCTCGAAGTGGCGGGAAAGCCGAGCCCCACGGCCAGACCCCAAAATCCTTGGGGATTTTCTCTCCCTATAATGTCGAACGCTGGAAGTGAATGGTAGGGGTGATTATCGGTCGGGGGAAAGGGAGTCGGTTGGGGGAAAGGGAGTGGGCAGCCGAGGCGTGAGAACTCCGACGTTCCCACGCTCCCAGCCGCGAGAACGTGAGACGTGGACGAATCTGACGCTGGCCTGCGGGAGAGACCACTGATGGCTCGTATCTTGATCGCCGACGACAACGTGCAGAACGCGGAATTGTTGGAAGCCCATTTGGACGGCAGCGGGCATGAAATCCGCATCGCCCTCAATGGGGAAGAGACGCTCCAGTTGGCCCGCACCTGGCAGCCGGATGTCATCCTGCTGGACATCATGATGCCGAAGATCAGCGGATTTGAGGTCTGTCGGCGCTTGCGCGCGGATGCGGCCACGCGGGACATCGGCATTCTGATGATCACGGCCCTGGACCAAACGACGGATGTGGAAACGGCGGTGGAAGCCGGCACGGACGACTTTCTGACCAAGCCGATCAATAAGACGGAGCTGCTGCTGCGGGTGCAAGCGCTGCTCGCCAGCCGATCCATGAGCAGCGAAGTCGAGCGGACGCTGGTCTATCTGGGCACGGTCCAGGAAGGCCGGCTTACCCCTCCGCGTTCCTGAAGCGGCCTGGCTAGCTCTGGGCGAGCGGAACTCACCGTTTGGTCTTCCCACCCGTATCTGTCCCTTCCCCAGCTTGGATAGGACGAGCAGAAGCCATCATGGCGCGGATCATTTTGCAGCCTCGCAAGGCCCGGCCCTTTTTCCACCGCCATCCGTGGGTATTTGCCGGCGCGATCGCGCGCATCGAAGGCCATGTGGCGGACGGCGATCCGGTAGCCGTTTATTCCCACACCGGCCAGTTCATTGCCCACGGTCTGTACAACAGCCGCTCGAAGATTCGGGTACGGCTCTACAGTTGGGAGGAAGGGGTAGAGATTGGTCCGGCCCTCTTCCGCCAACGGCTAGCCCAAGCCGTCCGGCTACGGCAAGCCCTTTCGTACGGGGAGGCACCGGAGGGCGGCTGCCGCCTGGTGTTCAGCGAGGCGGATTTTCTCTCCGGCCTCGTCGTCGATCGTTATGGTCCGTGGCTGGTGATGCAACTGTCTGCCTTGGGGCTAGCTCAGCGACGGGAATGGCTCGTGGAAGCCTTACGCGATTTGGTACCCCTGCGCGGTCTCTACCTCCGGGCGGAAAAGGGGATTGGCTCCCTGGAAGGGATCGAGCTGGCGGAGGGCGTGCTGTGGGGTGAACCCCCGCCGGAGGACCTGACCATTGTGGAAGACGGCTTACGGTTCGTGGTGGACATAGCCGCAGGACAGAAGACGGGTTTTTATCTGGATCAGCGGGAGAACCGGCGGCGGGTGGGGGAATTGTGCCGGGGCCAGCGGGTACTGGATGCCTTCTGCTACAGCGGGGGGTTTGCTTTGCATGCGGCGCGGCACGGCGCGGCGGCTGTCCTGGGCATCGACGGGTCAGAAGCGGCTATCCGCCTGGCCCAGCGCAATGCGGTCCTCAACGGCCTGGAGGCTGCCGTGCGTTGGGAGTGTGCCGATGTCTTCGATCGCCTGACGGAACTCGTCCGAGCCGGGGAACGCTTCGACGTGGTCATCCTGGACCCGCCCAAATTCGCCCACCGCCGCCAAGCCGTTCCGGAAGCCCTGCGCGGCTATCACCGCCTCTATCGCCTGGCTCTGCGCCTGCTGGTCCCAGAGGGGCTGCTGGTTTGCTGCTGCTGTACCGGAGTTATCTTGCAGGAGGAACTGGAACAACTGTTGTTGGAAACGGCGGTGGCCGCCCGGCGCGATGTGCACATCCTGGAACGGCGCGGTCCAGCCCCCGATCACCCCATCGCCATGACCTGCCCGGAGACGGGGTATCTCAAATGCCTCATCTGCCGGGTGCTCTAAAACTTGATCCTGCTCCCCTCATCATCTCTTCGTCTGCTGGTGTCCTCTCGACGTCTCTTCTGCTCGTAACGCTTCTCCTATCTGCCGGTACCGGCTGCTTACCGGGTACTCTGAGGCCGGATGCACCACTTTGGTGCTGCTGGGTTCGGGGGAGACGTTGGATCATTTCGGTGTCCATGCCGAGAGGGTTTGGGTGTTGCGGGGAGAGGGATTTCCGGCGGCGGGGATTTCGGCGGTGGGAAGTCACCGGGAGGCGCGGTCGAGGCGGATTTGTTCCAGCACCTGGCGGACGGCTTCCGCGGGGGTGGTTCCCAGGCCGGTGTATTGGCGGCGGGCGCCGTCCCAGGGCAAGGTGGCCCGGAAGAGGTACTGGCTGCCTTCCCGTTGGAGCGAGAAGCTGTCGCGGGGCGCACCGAGGCGTTCCAGTTCCTGGTACAACTCCTGGAGCGGCGGCCCAGTGGTGGGGATGCTGTCGGGCTGGGGCGGCGGGGTGGAAGCCGGGGCTGGGGCAGGTGGCGCAGGACCAGCCGGGGTGCTGTCTGCCGCCGGGCGCAGGGGGACACGTTCCGGGGGGCCATCGGGGATTTTCAAGCCCTCGTCGTCCCAGCGGCCCGCGAGACCGGCCGGGGTGGTGGCGGGGCTGGGAATATGCACGCCGCGGAAGCGGGCGGGATCGTCGTTGTAGCCGCCGTCGGAGGAATCACGCGATCCGGTGCGCCCGGCGGGAGCGGCGATGAGCGGATCGGTCCGGCCTT
Source organism: Thermogemmata fonticola (assembly GCF_013694095.1). Taxonomy (NCBI): domain Bacteria; kingdom Pseudomonadati; phylum Planctomycetota; class Planctomycetia; order Gemmatales; family Gemmataceae; genus Thermogemmata; species Thermogemmata fonticola. The sequence continues at coordinate 40,326 of NZ_JACEFB010000009.1, forward strand.
GCCCAACGGCGCCCCGCTCAGGTAAGGGAACGTTCTGCCGCGGAATGCGGTCGGGGCCATACACCAGCGGATCGGACCCGCGCCCCAGGCTCCCTTCTCGGGACTTGCATCCGGCTAACGGGGCGAGCAGCAGGAGCAGCAACATGCCCAGCCCGCCGGGTTTCCTCCGGCATCGGTCGATTGTGGCCGCACTGGAACTTGCGAACCGTTCCACCCTGACGGTCCCTGCACTCCACCCCATGGCTGTCGGACATCCTGCCATGCGGTTCCCCCCTGAAACTGGAAGGGAACTTGCCGCCGACTCTATCCTTTGGCTATCTTCACTGTCCCCGATCTGCGGCGGTCCGTCTACACCCCCCTGTCACTTTCCCCCGGCAGGCGGGTCATACGCTGACCGATTGTAAGTATCGGGCAAACTTTACCGGCCTCGATCTTTGCTGGCCTATACCATCCTTGCGAGGACTCGACAATGGCGCTTGACTCTACCCCGGCGGCGGCTTCCTCCCCGACCCCTGTTTCCTCTCCATCGGCGGCTTCCTCCCCTTCTTCTCTGCGGATTGCCGTCATCGCAGGGGACGGAATCGGACCGGAGGTGATCGAACAAGCGATCCGGGCGGCGGAAGCCGCTGTGCAACGGTATAGTCCTGCGCGGCTAGAATGGAACCGCCTTCCCTGGTCCACGGCTTATTACAAGAAGCACGGGCACATGCTGCCGCCGGATGGCTGGGACCTGCTGCGCGAGCATGACGCCATCCTCTTTGGAGCGGTGGGGGATCCGAGTGTGCCGGACCGCATCACGGTCCATGAACTGCTCCTGCCCATGCGGCGGCGCTTCGATCAGTACGTCAATCTGCGCCCGGCGTATCTGTTCGCCGGTGTTCCTTGCCCGCTGGTGGGAAAAAAGCCCGGCGAGATCGACCTGCTGGTTTTCCGGGAAAACACGGAAGGGGAATATGCGCCCGTGGGCGGACGATTATATCCGGAGACGCCGGCGGAAGTGGCAGTGCAGACGGCCCTGTTCACCCGCCGGGGTTGCGAACGGATCATGCGGGCGGCGTTTGAAGCGGCCCGTCGCCGCCCCCGCAAAAAAGTCACCAGCATTACCAAGTCGAACGCTCTGATCTGGGGTATGGGACTGTGGGATGCGGTCTTCGAGGACGTTCGCCGGGATTATCCCGATGTTCAGAGCCACTCCCTGCTGGTCGATGCCGCCGCGATGGACCTGGTCCGCAAGCCAGAAACGTTCGACGTCATTGTGGCCAGCAATCTTTTTGGCGATATTCTGACCGATCTATCGGCGGCGGTGACGGGGAGCATCGGCTTGGCCAGCTCCGCCAACATCAATCCGACGCGGGAATATCCCAGCATGTTCGAGCCGGTCCACGGTTCGGCACCGGACATTGCGGGCCGGGGTATCGCCAACCCCTTAGCGGCCATTCTGTCGGCGGGCCTGATGCTGGATCATCTGGGCCTGAGTGCCGCTGCGGAAGCGATTCGCCAGGCCGTGGCTGCTGTTCTCGCGGAGGGGAAAGTCCGCACCCCTGACCTCGGCGGTTCGCACACCACCACGGATATGGGCAATGCGGTGGTCGCCGCTCTGCAAGGATGATCCGCCCTGGCCCCGACCTTCCAAGGGCTAGGCAGGGAACCTTGCAGGGGCTTTGCACGGGGCGGACAGGTCCAAAAGCCGGCTTGCCCCTGGAAATCGCGCCATCGCCAGGGGAAGGCAAGAGCCAGCCCTGGAGCGGAAAGAGGGGAGAACGAGTGGGAGACGGAAATCGGGTTTATTCCCGGAACGCGACTGGCCATGATTCCCGATGACGCTTTCGAGCCGGACCGCTCCCAGCAGCCGTCCGATTCCGCGCCGCCCCCGCCGTCCGGCGATCCTTCTCCAGCGCCGGCACTCGTCGAGTGGGAACTGGATGTGCAGGACTCTTTACCTTGGGCGGTAGAAGAACCTGGAGCGGTGGAAGAAGAGGTGGCTGGCGAGGCTAGCTCCTCCAGGACGGCGGCTAAAACCCCGGAGACCACTGCCCCTTCCGCTTCTCTGTCCGCTCCCGGCGCACCGTCTTCAGCCTTTTCTCCTCAGCCTTCCGCTTCGCAAAATCCCCCTTCTTCCTCCGAAAAAAAATGCGATGGTGGAAGCAAGGGGGATTCTCCTCCTCATCCCACGGTCGAGCAGATTCTGGAAGCGATGCTCTTTGTAGGGGGGCCGCCTCTGACTCCCGCGACCGCGGCCTCGGCGATCCGGGGACTGACGGAGGAACGGTTTCACCAGGCGCTCCACGCCCTAAATCGCCGCTATCGGCGGCAGAAGCGGCCGTATGCAATCGTTCCCCGCGAGGACGGTTTCGTCCTGACGCTATTGCCGGCGTATCAGCACCTGCGGGAGCGGCTCTATGGCGGGCCACGCACCGTGCGCCTATCCCAGGCGGCCCTGGATGTGCTGGCCATTGTCGCCTATCGCCAGCCGCTGACCAAAGCTGAAGTGGACGCCCTGCGCGGTCAGGAGAGCGGCCCCCAACTCCGCCAACTCCTCCGCCTCGGCCTGATCACGATGCTGCACCGTGGGGAAAGCCTCCCCTCCCCGGCGAGCGAAGCCCCCACGGCCTACTCCCCGTCCGCAGAATCCCCGGCGGCCGAAACTCCCACTGCCAACCCCCGAACGGCGAAACAGCTAGACTCCCCCGGACCGGAGTCTCCCGCCGCGGAGGTTCCCGCCCCCCAGCCTCATCCCAGCACTCTGACTCAGGCCGTCCGCTACGGGACTACCCCCCGTTTCCTCCGCTTCTTCGGCCTAACCTCCCTGGACGATCTTCCCCGCCTGGCCACTGACACCTGACCAATTTCTGATCGACCTGGGCAATTCCTCCGCCGACTTGCGCTTTCCCGCGGATACCGGATCGTCGGACCTTTGCCTCGTGTTCCGTCTCCTTGACCAGCCTGTCCCCTTGACCAGCCCCAATAGGGCTTGTCCCGGCGCAAGGATGGCTGACTCTCTCCGTTGTGTGGGTAGAAAAGTCGGTCCTGGCGACACCCAGGGATCGGGAGAGAGATGAAGGACTATCACTAGGGAAAGGGCAAAGGGAGGGGAAAGGGCAAAGGAGGGGAAAAAGGTGACGACGTGGGTTCGGCGGAAAAAAGGGGACCGAGGAAGAGGTCGGAGGGGAAAAGGGGAGCGGTGCGGGAAAAATTGCTGAGAAAAAAATTGAAGAGTTTGGGGATTTTTTTCTTGCCATCGAGGGGGATTTGTCGCATTACTAACGAAGTTACACGATGTGGCCAGCTTTTGGACAGCCGCCGAGAGACGGAGCAAGGCGAAGTCCAGCGACTGGCTCATCCCACCCAACCGGAGCGCAGCGACCGGTTCTGCGGATGGAAGGAGGCAAGGTGGAAAGGATGCCCCCTGTGCGAGGGAGGGGGTGTGGTACTGGGCGGCGGAGGCCAGGGCAGACCAATCTCCTGGCTGCCTTCGCCCCAGCAGGATACCCCTTCGGTCCGTGTGTGTCGCCCCACAGGAGTTCGCCAGCGGGAGTGTGATGCATGAGCCGTCCAATGAGTTGGAGTACGTGGTGGAAGTGGAAATGGTGGCAGCGTTCCGCAGGTTCGGTTGAGGGTGCGCGCTGGAGTCTAGGTGAGCCTCCCCCCCTTCCGCGTGGCGCGATTTGTCTGACGGCCCGGCATTTGACCCGCACCTTTGGCAACGGTCAGACGCGGGCCGTGGCGCTGGATCGCGTGAGCCTGGATCTGCGGCAGGGGGAAGTCCACCTGTTGATGGGGCCGAGCGGCTCGGGCAAATCCACCTTGCTGGCGGTCCTCTCCGGACTGCTGCGTCCCGACCGGGGCCAGGTCTTCGCCCTGGGCCGGGATATTTGGCGGCTTCCCGAAGAGGAACTGGAGCGTTTCCGTCTGCGCCACTGTTCTTACATCTTCCAGGGGTACAATCTTTTCCCGGCTTTGACGGCCCGCGAACAACTGGAAATTGTTTTGAAGTGGGGGGAAGGGTGTTCGCCGCGCGAGGCCCGGAAGCGGGCTGAGGCGGTCCTTGGGCAGCTCGGACTGACCCACCGCGCCCATCTGCGCCCGGCAGAGCTGTCCGGCGGGGAGAAGCAACGGGTGGCCATTGGCCGCGCCCTGGTGAAAAATCCCACCTTCATCTTCGCGGATGAACCGACCGCCGCCCTGGATTGGGACAACGGCCAACTCGCCATGCAACTCCTCTGCCAGTGCGCCCGCCAGCGGGGAGCAATGGTCCTGGTTGTCACCCATGATCCCCGCCTGATCCCCTTCGCCGATCGGGTCCTGGAACTGGCAGACGGCCGGCTGCGGAACGATGGCACCGCTCCTACCCGTTCCTCTTCCTCTGTCTACGAACACACCCCCCTGCCGCTTCACTACAAGAAAGGCCCGCGCCTGCACTTGCAATTTCCCCCCAAGCTGCCCCTCTCCAGTTGATCCTGTTGGTCCGGCCTCCTCTTGTGATTGGCGGTCTCCTTGTAGATGGCAGCCTCCTCTTGGTTTCGGCCTTGGAAACTGATGTTTCGGACTTCTCTGGAAGACCTTGCTTCTTTCGGAAAACCGTGAAGATTAGGGAGTGGGCTTCCCGTCCGCGGAAAACCGGTTTTATCCACCCGACAGAGTTACCGGGTCGGGCAAACCGGCTTCACCAGTAGGGTTGGACGGTGGGTTTGATGACCAGCTCCGGGATGGACACCCGCGGGGGCAAGCTGGCGACGAAGAGGATGGTTTGGGCCACGTCCTCCGGTTTGAGGATGACGGCGCGTTGTTCCGGCGTGACCGGTTTGGGGCGGTGTTCGAGGATGGGGGTGTCGATTTCGCCGGGGTAGATGTTGGAGACGCGGATGCCGCTGTCTTTTTCTTCGTTGGCGAGGACCAGGCCGAAGGCTCCCATGCCGAACTTGGCGGCCACGTAGGCGGCTCCGCCGAGGGGGTTGGCCCGCTTGCCCGCCACGGAAACCACGTTGATAATGAGGCCGTCGCGCCGGGCCAGCATCTGGGGCAGGACCGCCTGCGTGCAATAGAAAGCGCCGTTGAGGTTGGTGCGGATCATCATGTCCCAGACTTCGGGGGTCAATTCGCGGCAGGTGCGTGCCTTGATGTTGGCCCCGGCGTTGTTGACGAGGATATCGACCCGGCCGAAGTCTGCGGTGGCCCGCTCGATGAGGCGGCGGCATTGCTGCGGGTCGGTGACGTCCGTGGGCAGGAACAAGAGGGCATCCCCCCCTTGCAGCTCCTGAGCCGCGGCCGCCAACTTGGCCGCATCGCGCCCGGCGATGACCACCTGGGCGCCCGCTTGCAGGAACAGGGCGGCCGTCGCCTTGCCCACTCCCGAACCACCCCCCGTGATGACCACCACCCGATCCGTGAACTGACCCATAGGCTGTCTCCTGGGGCCGCAAGCCCCCCGTTCTGATTCCGGTGCTGGTGAGATGCGGTTACCCCGCGGTCTCCTGCTCCTGGGCCGCCTGCAATCCGTCCAGCAGCTACTCTGGTCCTGGACCGCTGGCCGACCGCCTCGCGGCAGTTGCTCTTGGGTGCCGCATCCCTTTTCGCTATGCTACACTCTAACCGTGGGAATGGCTCCGGATCGGGGCGGGATGGCCGCCGGACAAAATCCCGCCGCCCAGCATCCCCGCTTGTTTTTCCCTTGGAGGTTAGGACGTTACCATGATCGTTTCTCCCGAACTGCGCCGCAGGACCGAAGAACTGACTGCCCGCTTGCAGCAGTTACGGGACTCTCTTTGACCTGCCGGCCCGACTTGCCGAACGTGAACAGCTCGAAGCCCGGCAGAGCGAGCCGGATTTCTGGAGCCAACCGGAGAAAGCCCGCAGCGTGATTCAGCAGCTCAAGGCGATCAACGCCCTGCTCCGGCCCTACGAAGAGCTGCAAAGCAGCCTCGGCGACTTGCAGGCGATGATGGAGTTGGCCGCAGAAGACCCCTCCCTGGAGGCGGAATGGGCTGCCTTGCTCGACAAGGCCGAGAAACAATACGAAGCCTTTGAGTTGCAGACCATGATGAGCGGCAAACATGATGCGGCCAACGCTCTGGTGTCCATCAAGCCGGGAGCCGGAGGAACGGACGCCTGCGACTGGGCCGAGATGCTCTACCGCGCTTACGTCCGCTGGGCCCAACGCCACGGCTACACCATCGAAGATGTGGATGAGGAGCCGAACCTGGAAGGGGGCATCCAAAGCGTCTCCTTCAAGATCGTCGGACCGTATGCCTACGGCTACATGCAAAGCGAGATCGGCGTCCACCGCCTCGTCCGCATCAGTCCCTTCGGCAGTGGAGACACCCGCCAGACTTCCTTCGCCGCGGTAGATGTGCTGCCCGAATTGCCCGACGACATCGAGATTGTCATCCGGGATGAAGACCTCGAAGTCCAGACGTTTGCCTCCGGCGGCCCCGGCGGACAGCACCAGAACAAGACCCAATCCGGGGTGCGCCTGATCCACAAGCCAACGGGAATCCGGGCCGAAAGCCGCACCGCTCGCAGCCAACATCAGAACAAGGAAAACGCCCTGCGCCTCCTCAAAAGCCGCCTTTATGCCATCGAGGAACAGAAACGGCTGGGCGACCTGGTCAAACACTACGACGCCAAGGGGGAGATCGCCTTCGGCTCGCAAATCCGTAGCTACGTCCTGCATCCCTACACGCTCGTGCGGGATGAACGGGAGGGGATCGACGTCAAAACCCCCGCCGTCCAGGATGTCCTCGACGGCAACTTCGATCCCTTCATGCAGGCTTATTTGCGCCACAAAGCCACCCGGCAGAGCCGCTCGGCTCCTCTCGTGGGGGCGAAAAAATGATGAGCCGCGGTGAACTGGGAGCTGCCTGCCGCTTTCCTTGGAAAAAATGAGCCGCGGTGTCTCCACCGGGCCGGCCGCCGTCAGGAGAGGGTATGGAAGCCGTCGATGTTGTCGGAGCCGGGGCGATCGGCGTGACGGTCGGTTATGCCCTGCTGGCTGGGGGAGTCCCCGTCCGCTTCGTGGAAAAGGACGCACACAAAGTAGCCGCCGGGAACCGCCACGGTGTGCGCCTCGGAACGGAGCCGCCCCGTCCCGCGGAGTTCCTGCTCTTCGACCGCTGGCAGCCGCGGCCAGACCGCTGGGTCATCCTCTGCACCAAGTGCTACGACAATCCCGTTGTACTGGAACGCCTGAACCCGCGCATCCCCCTTCTACCCATCCAGAATGGCCTCGATCCGGCGCTCGAGGCGTTTCCCCACTCCTACGCAGGCATCGCGGCATTTGTCGCTCAAGCCCAGCAGGAGGAACCGGCTGCCCGGATCACCCGCCGGGGACCGCTGTATGTGGGCCGGCGGCATGGCCCAGAGGGAGACGGCCCAAGCCGCGGAAATGGTCCAGATCACGGGAATGGTATCCGCCGCGGGGATGGCTCAGACCGCGGGGAAAGTGCAGCAGCCCTGGTGACGGCCTTGCGGCGCTCCGGCCACTTGCACGTTCGCTGGAAGGACGACATCCGGCCCATTCAGGCCGCCAAGCTCTGGTACAACGCCGCCATCGCCCCGCTGGCCACTCTGGCAGGAGTCGATAATGCCGCCCTGCTGGAACACCCCGCCCTGCGCCGGCTGTTCATCGCCCTGCTCCGGGAGAACTACCGCATCTTGTGCCAGGCAGGAGTTCGTTTGGGTTGGCTCGGACCGCTTCCGCCCCCTCTCGTCGCCCGCGTGCTCCGCTGCCGCCCGCTGGTCGCCCTGCTCGCCCCGTTCTTTGCCCGTTCCCTCCGCGGCACCTACTGCTCCATGAGCGGCGATCTGACCCGCGGCCGAACTGAAGTCGATGCCTACACCGGCGCCTTGCTGCATCTGGCCCGACAGGCGGGCGTTCCCGCGCCTCTCAACACTGTCCTTTACGAGTTGCTGCAACAGGCTGCCGCCTGCCGCCTCCGTCCCCATCCCGTCCTCGTCGAACCGCTCCTGTCCCTGTTGTCCCAGAAAGGCGGCCACGCCGTACCCCATCCGCTCAGGAGCGTCCCAAACGCCTGACCCCCTGTGAACGGGGGTGAATGGTGTTCTCTCCAAACCCTGAACTGGGGTGAATGTTGTTCTCTTTGGCAGCCGCTTCAACAACAACGTGCAATTCTCACGATGTATCCATCGGTGTGCCACTGCCTGTGTCAGTCGGCGATTCACTCTCCTTGCAAGTTGGCGGAGGGTGATTCCTGCGAGTTGGCGGAAGGCGGCCCCGGCGGCTCGGATGAGGACAACCACCGCTCCAGCAAGGCGCTGTGGCGAGGCCCGTGGGGCACGAGGCGGACGCACCGACCTCCGGACGGGGTGGGATGCAATTCGATCCACAGGTGCTCCGCCGGGAGCAAGGCCGACACCTTGTCTGCCCATTCGATCAGGCAGACCCCCTCGCCGGAGAGAACCTCATCGATGCCGGCCTCCCAAAGCTCCTCGGCGCTCTGGAGGCGGTAGGCGTCGCAGTGGTGAATGGTCAGGCGAGCGGGATAATGTTGCAAAAGCACAAAGGTGGGACTGGTGACCCAGGCGGGATTAGGAATGTTCAGCCCTTCGGCAATGGCTCGTACCAGGGTGGTTTTGCCGGCACCCAGCGGCCCGACCAGAGCCACAACGGCCCCCGGAAACAGAAGCTGGCCCAGGCGGCGGCCCCAGGCCAGGGTGGCGGCCTCGTCGGGCCACTCCAGCGTCAAGCTCGGCTCAGACATGGCCAGCGTTGCCTGTGGACCAAAACCAAATAACACCCCTCATCGAGGCGGAACCAGCGGCAAATAAGGGGAAATTCCGCCGCCCCGCTGGACACGAGCGAGGGGACCGGCCAATCCTGGAGGCGGTGGCAAAATCGTACCGCCACGATCGGGAACTACTTCGTGTATTCCTTGAGGAACCCCTCGAATTGCTGGCGGTGGCTTTCCTCGTCGCCGAGGATGTCGATGGCTAGCTCCTGCGTCACGAAGTCCCGCCCTTTCTCGGAGAGATCGATGATCGCATTGTAGGTGCGGATGGCGTCATTTTCGGCTTCCAGCACGCCGCGGATGACGCTGATCACATCCGTGGTATCCTTGGGAGGTTGCAGGTAGGTTTGCTCCAGTTTCAAGCCCAGACTTCCGGGAATCTGGCCGCCCAGTTGCTTGATGCGGGCGCCGAGGCGGCGGGCATGATCCAGCTCCCCGGTGATGTCGGCGGCGAGCGCTTGTTTGATAAACTCGGCTCGCACTCCATCGAGATCGATGCTCAGCGAAAGATAGTTAATGATGGTTTCGACTTCCTTGTTGTAAGCATTCACGAGGGCTTGAATGATTTCCTGTTTGCTGGCCATGGGGATTTCCTCCTCTGGAAGCCAGTTCCGCCGGCAAGAAGGGCGCCGGAGCTGCCATCTGCTCCAACGAGGCCGCAGTTCTGCTTGCCCCCGGCGACTGGTACTGTTAGGGTACGATGTGGGACCGCCGTTTCCTAGAGTCTGGGGACATTTATGCCATTGACCTTGGAGCAGTATATCGAGCGGATTCACGAACGTCCGGACCTGGTCTGGCCGGCTGCCCCCCGGATCGAGCCGGTCAAGGCCCGCCCAGCGCTGCGCAAGCTGCCCATTCGTGGGGTGATGTGGACGGTGTACGGGACCCTCGTGGCGATTCCCCAGGGGGAGTTGCTGTTCGAGCATCCGCAGGACTTCGTCACCGAGGCTGCTCTGGACAAGGTGATCAAGGAGTTCAAGATGTGGCACTCCATGAGCCGCAAGCCAGGAGCGCCTTCGGCTTACCTGCGTGAGCTGTTCCGCAAGGCCCTGCAAATGCTGCAACTAAGCGGTACGGAGCGCTACCCGGAAGTGCCGGCGGAGCGCATCTGGGACGACATCGTCAAAAAACTCCAGCAGAAAGAGTACACCTTCGATGTGGCGATCTACGGCAGCCTGGGGGACTATGTGCAGAAGATCGCCTATTTCTATCACGCCAGCATTCAGGGAGTCGGGCCGTATCCCCAGGCGGCGGCAACCCTGCGGGAGCTGCACCGGCGCGGCCTGGCCCAGGGATTGCTCGCCGATGGCCAATGCTTCACGCCGGGGCAGTTGCAGCGCTGCTTGCGTCTGGAAGACCCCCAGGCGGCACTCGATGAGTGGGTCCCGCCGTCTCTGCGCATCCTCTCTGCGGAGAAACGGGCGAAGAAGCCCTCCGAGACGCTCTTCCGAGCCGCCCTGCAAGCCCTCGCCCGCCACGGCCTGGAGCCGTCCCAAGTGTTGCACGTGGGTTCCCATCTGACCCGCGACATCGCCCCGGCCAAACGCCTCGGCTTCCGCACCGCCCTCTTTGCTGGCGATCGCCACAGCCTGGTGGCCACACCAGAGCAGCTCAAAGACCCGGCCCTGCGGCCCGATGCCCTCATCACCGAGTTGCCCCAAGTGCTGGAATTGCTCCCTTGACCCCCAACGGCAGAACATTCCCTTGACCCTGGTATGGAGGAATGCTCCCTTGAACCACAACAGCGGAATGTTTCCCTGAACCATGACGGTTGAACGACGCTCATCGCGGCCTGACGCCTGTTTTGAACCCATCCGGCGGCCTCCTCCGTGTTCTCCCCGGAAAACCTTCCCTGACGCGGGATGGTTTCCCCCCTATCTTTCCGCTTTTTCTGGAGGAGCAACTTGTCTGGTGGACGACAGATGTTAGAAAGGAGTTCTTACCCATGACGGTGGATGTCCAGACTCTGGAGAGCGCCCTGGAGCTGATCCGCGGTTTGGACTTCGCGCATCCCATCGCGGACATCGAGGCGATCCGCGCCGTCAATCCTCACCGCTACGAGTTCGAGATGCTGACGGCGATTGTGTATGTGGATCGGCAGCGGCACCGGATCGTCGGCTACAAGGATGTCCGGGCGGATGAGTTCTGGGTACGGGGGCACATGCCGGGCTATCCGCTCTTTCCCGGCGTCTTGATGTGCGAAGCGGCGGCCCAACTGGCGGCTTACTATTACACGAGCCAAAAGATCGGCGATGCGGGAATGTTGGTCGCTCTCGGCGCTTTGGATGAGGCCCGCTTCGTGCGCCCCGTGCGGCCCGGCGAACGGCTCGTCCTCGTCGGTACGGGTCTGAAGGTCCACCGCCGCCTGACCCGCTTCCATGTGCTCGGCCTGGTCGGTAGTGAGCGGGCCTTTGAGACTCAGGTCAGCGGTATGCCGATCGGTCCCCTGGCCCAATTGCAAGGAACGTAAAGCGGAGCTGGCAGCCGGCGGGAGACTGGCAGAGGCCGACGCTGAACCTGGAGAGTTGAGAGCCGATATGCTGGTTCCGGCTGCTTCCGTCGCATTCCGGGAGCCTGGCCCGATCCGCAGGAAGGCCCAGAAACAGAGGCGGTATCGGTCCGGCGTTCAGTCGTACCACAGCGGGGTCACCAGCCACAGGAGCTGGCCGTTGCCGCGGCGCGGCTCTCCATCGCAGCGGATGCAAGCAGCCCCCGCTTTCTCCAGGGTTAAATTGCTCTTGTCAATACCGAGCAGCCAGTCGAGGTAATGGGCGAGTTGAGGCATGTGGCCGACGGCGGCGACGGCTTTTTCCCTCCGTTCCGGAAGGCGGGGGCCTAATGGCGGCAGGTTTGCCAGAAAGTCGGACAGCTTGCCGGGCTTCCAGACATCGATGGCCAGTTCATCACAGGTGACGGGGCGCAAGCCGGGAGCCAGCACTTCCAGCAGAGCCACCGCCGTTTGGTGAGCACGCACCAGCGGGCTAGAAGCTACGGCATCGAGCACAATTCCGCGCTTGTGCAAGGTGCGGGCCAAGGCACGGGCTTGCTCCTGGCCTTGGGCGGTCAGCGGGCGGTCAAAATCCCGCTGGGCCGTGCCGCTGCCCAATGCTTCTGCTTCCGCATGACGGATCAAATATATCCACATAGGCGTTCCCGTGGTGGGCGAACAAGCCTCTGTCTTCCAGGACGGCGCATCCCAGACCCCAGGATAGACCTCCGAGCATTCCGGCTTCCCGCCACGGCTGCGATGCTGCCTCCAGGGCCAGGCTACTCGCTTTCCCGCTTCAGCCCGCTATAATGCGATGTCCCGCGAAAAGGCAGCCGGAGTTCCCAGGGCTGGGACGGCCTCGGCGGAAAGTGCAGCCGAAGTTAGGTGCGGCCAGAGCAGAGCATAGGCCGGAACCAGCCGCCGGCTACACTAACTCCGAGGACTTCATTATAGCGACCGGACTGCTACGGCGACCGGACTGCTATAGCGACCGGACTGCGAGGAACTGGAGGGAAGTGCATCCAGACCATGATGATCACACGTCACGATTTGCGCAATGTGGCCGTCATCGCCCATGTGGACCACGGCAAAACCACGCTGGTGGATCAGATGCTGCGGCAGTGCGGACAATTCCGCCCGGAGGAACTGGACCGCCTGGTTGGAGGCCAGCACGGCTTGATCATGGATTCCTATGATCAGGAACGGGAGCGCGGCATCACGATCTTTGCGAAGAATTGCGGCATCCGTCTGGGCGGCGTGAAGGTGAACCTGATTGACACGCCGGGCCACGCCGACTTTGGCGGGGAAGTGGAGCGGGTGCTCAAAATGGCCGACGGGGCCTTTCTGCTCGTGGACGCTGCCGAAGGGCCGCTGCCTCAGACCCGCTTCGTGCTGCGCAAGGCATTTGCCGCCGGCCTCAAACCGATCGTGATCATCAACAAGATCGACCGGCCGGACGCCCGCATCGGCGAAGTGTATGCCCAGGTCTTCGACCTGTTCATCGAGTTGGGGGCCGATGACGAGCAGGCGAATTTCCCGGTGATCTATGCTAGCGGCCGCAATGGCGTGGCCACCGCCGACCTGTCCGTCCCTGCTGTGGACCTCAAGCCCCTCTTCCAAGCCCTGCTCGACTACGTGCCCGCGCCGGTAGTGGACGTGGACGCCCCCTTGCAGATGCAGGTGACCGCCCTGCAATACAGCGAGTATGTGGGCAAAATTGTCGTAGGACGCGTCTTTGCCGGGCGAGTACGGAAGAACCAAAAAGTGGCGATCGTCCGACAGGCCGATGGCCGCATCCTCAGCGATACCGTGGTCCAAGTGCTCGAATTCGATCGCCTCGGCCAGCGGGAAGTCGAGGAGATTCAGGCCGGCGATATCTGCGCCCTGGTCGGCCTGGAAGATGCAGAAATCGGCGATACCATCTGCGATCCCGAATCCCCCCGCCCCTTGCCCCCGCTGGCCATCGACGAACCGACGCTGGACATGCTCTTCCGCATCAACGACTCGCCCTTCGCCGGTCAGGAGGGCAAGCCGCTGACCAGCCGCGAATTGCGCGACCGCCTGGAAAAAGAATTGCACCACAATGTCGCCCTGCGGGTGCGCCCCGGCGAGCGGGAAAGCGAGTTTATCGTCTCCGGACGAGGTCTGTTGCATCTGGGCGTGCTGCTGGAGACCATCCGGCGGGAAGGGTCCGAACTAGCGGTGGGCAAGCCGCGGGTCATCCTCAAGGAAATCAACGGCCGCCAGTGCGAACCGTATGAAGACCTGGTCATCGAAGTGCCCAACGAGCACGTCGGCGCCGTCATGGCCCTGGTGCAACCGCGCGGGGGCGAATGCCAGAAGATGGAAAGTCACGGCAGCACGACTCAGTTGAGCTTCCACATCCCCGCCCGCGGCCTGATCGGCCTGCGCACCCGCCTCCTGACTGCCACCAACGGTACCGCCACTCTACACCACAACTTCCTGGAATATCGCCCCCTCAAGGGCACTATTCCCGGACGGCCCACCGGCGTCATGGTCAGCACGGAAACCGGCAAAGCCACCGCCTACGCCATCGAAAGCCTCCAGGAACGGGGCACCCTCTTCGTCGCACCTATGCAACCGGTCTACGAAGGGCAGATCGTCGGCGAACACTGCCGGGATAATGACCTGCCAGTCAACATCTGCCGTGAGAAGAAACTAACCAACATCCGCAGCTCCACGGCGGAGATCAAAACCGTGCTCAAACCGCCGCGCGTCTTCGCCCTGGAAGCCGCCCTGGAGTACATCGAAGAGGATGAATTGGTGGAAATCACTCCCAAGTCCATCCGCCTGCGCAAAATCCACCTCAAGGAATCCGAGCGCAAAAAATACGCCCGTCAGAAGACCGCGGTGGAAGGACATGCCTGACAGAGCACGAACTGCCTGCGGCGGTGGAGCGAGAGGCACTGCCGCACCAGGGGGATAGCATCATCACGCTGGGGGAATGGCGTCACCACGTCAATGAACTGTCACTTTCTGGATGCGTCTTTCCTTTCCGTCGGAAAAACGGCGAGTCGGGGAGAAACGGCAGGCACGGGATGGCCAGGCACCGGCGACCGGCGGAGAGGGCAGGGAATGCCACGATCACCCGGCTTCAGAGCAGGCGGATGCGCACGGACGGATCGCGGAGCTGTTGTAAAAGCCGACGCGGGAGATGGCAGTGCAGCCGCACCTCGTTGGCTTCGTCGTGGAACTCCTGGCGATATACCTCGGCGTGGGCGTTGAGGTAAGCCAGGACTTTGCCGTTGCCCGCGCTAGTGATGATCTCGGCCTCGGCGAAGTCTTCCGCCAGCATTTCCACGACCATGTCGGCCAGTTGATCGAGTCCCTCCCCAGTCAGAGCGCTGACCGCGACGCAGCGGGGATGCCGGCCTTCCAGCAGCCGCAAACGGGACCGATCCTCCAGGCGGTCGATCTTGTTGAGCACCAGGAGTGTTGGCTGATTGCTGCAACCCAGTTCCTTGAGCACCGCCGTGACCGCGTCGATCTGCTGCTCTGCCTGCGGGTTGCTGGCATCCACCACATGGAGCAGCAGACGGGCATGGCGGGCTTCCGCCAGGGTCGCCCGGAAGGAGGCCACGAGATGGTGCGGCAGGTCCCGGATGAAGCCGACCGTGTCGGAGAGCAGGACGCGGCCCCAATGGGGGATGTGCCAGCGCCGCGTGCGCGTGTCCAGCGTTGAGAACAACTGGTTTTTGACATACACGCCCGCGCCGGTCAAAGCGTTCATGAGATGGGATTTGCCCGCATTGGTGTAACCCACCAGCGAGACGGTGTATTCCCGCCGCCGGCTTTGCACCTCCCGCTCCTTGCGTGCCAGGACCACAGCCAGGCGGGCCTTGAGGTCGCGGATGCGTTCGGCCACCAGGCGCCGGTCGGTTTCCAACTGGGTTTCGCCCGGACCGCGCAAGCCGATCCCGCCGCCTGTCTGCCGGCTCAAGTGCGTCCACATCCGCTTCAGGCGGGGCAGGGAGTATTCCAACTGGGCCAGCTCCACCTGCAAGCGGGCCTCCACCGTGCGTGCCCGGCTGGCGAAAATGTCCAGGATCACCTCGCTGCGATCCAGAACCTTGACCCCCAGCTCCTTTTCCAGATTGCGCACCTGGGCGGGTGACAAGTCGTTGTCGAAAATGACCACATCCGCGTCGCGCGCCACCACCAGGTCCTTTAGCTCGCGGAGTTTACCAGCCCCGATGTAGGTGGAAACCTCGATCTCCTGGCGCTTCTGGGTCAGCTCGCCCACAATGACGGCCCCGGCTGTCTCAGCCAAACCGCGGATTTCATCGCACGGGTCCGAAGTCGGCCAAGGACGATGCGGCAGAGCCACGCTGACCAGAATGGCACGCTCCCCGGATGCTGTCCAACCGTTCCGTTGCGTCTCAAACGATTTGCTGATGGCGAGCGTCTCCTCGAAAAATCTTCCGTCGCTTCAGGCGGGATCGTTCTCCGGCAATGTGCTTCCTTATCGTCTAATCCATTCTATGCCATTCGCCGGCGACGATTGCAAGCAAAAAACCGGCGGAGGGAACCGCTCGCCTTGCCTGGCGGTGGGCAAAAACAAACCGCGCTGCACCTAAGCCGGTGGGAGCTAGGGCAGTGCGGGCTTGGGTGGAACGAGAGCGTCAGGACGGTCATTGGCAAGGCTGGCAGAGAAGGTGGCTCAGTCCTTTCGCCGTTCCTCGGCACCCGGCAGGAGGGACAGCGGGGGCAGTTGGACCTCGCTAGCCGAGGCGAAGACGGGGTTGACCTGGAAGCGGACGGCCCCACGCTGGGCATCATACTGCATGACGCCGCGGAAGTCTGCCAGGCCCATGCGACCCAGGCGCTTTTCGATATTGCCCAGTTCCGCGGGCAGATAGGGCTGTTGGGTTTGCAGGGTCGTGGTAGCCGACAGGCCGGCGCGGCCAGCGCCACCGGCAAAGCCATGAGCGGTCAACTGCGCGGGCAGGATCGGGCGCGGGGCATCGGCCACCACCGTGGTATCCGCCAGTTCCGTGCGCGTGCCGCGCTCCAGAGTGATCACCACCGGCTCGTTCCGCGTCAGGTCCACTTCATGGAGGCTGACGGTCTGCCGGGGCGTGCCCTGATATTGAGTGACCTTGAGGGTCGCCCGTTGTCCGAGCGCTTGGCCGTAGGCAGTGCGGACGCGGATGCGATACGTCCCGGAGAAGGCCGAGCTGGCGATGTAGATTTCCGAGCGGTCGCCGTCGAGGCTCTGCTCCAGGCGATCCCCGCGGAGGATGCCGCCTCCCGCCGAGCGCGGATGGAGCGGAGAACAGGTGGAACCGCTCGGTTCCTCCACGATCAGGTCCAGATCCGCCGGACCTTGCCAAAGCAGCTCGATGACTAGGTCACGCTGGGTTTGCTGCTGGAGCAGGCGGCGGAGTTGTTCGCGCCGCGGGTCCTGCTGCGGAATCTGCGCTAGCAGGGCTTCGAGTTGCTGCCGGGCTTGCTGGTGATAGTCGCGGTCATCGACGCCCCAATCCTGGCGGAGCAGTTGCCGGCTGGCCCACAGGACCGCGTCGGTGTCGATTTGGGGCGCCTGGCGGGCATAGGCCAGGGCGTTGGCGTAGGCCAGGGGTTCATGGGGGGCGATGTCCGCCGCCCGCTTGCAGAAGGCCACGGCTAGCTCGTATCTCTTGGCTTGGGCCAAGGCCTGGGCCGCCTGGAGCAAAGCCCGCGGTTCCTGGGGTTCCAGGTCCGCCGCCGAGAGGCTCGCCCGAAGCACTTCCTCTTCTGCAGCCTGGCTCAGTTGCAATGCGATGGCCAGGGCGTCGTGCGTCCAGGCTTCCGTGGTCAAACCTTTACGCAGGCCGGCCTTGAGCAGTTCCGCCGCCGCCTCGTACTCCTCTTGCTCCAGGAGGAATTCCGCGGAGGCCACGATCAGGCCGGGGTCTTCCACGGTCCACTCCACGGCCTGGTTCCACATGCGGCGGGGGTCTTTGCTGAGCTTGGGCTTGAGGACAGCGGGATCGTACCGCGGGTCGATGACGCGGGGTCGATCCGCCGCACGGGCTTGAGCCGCTCCTTCCCCGGTTGCCGCCGGTTGGCCCGCTCCCGGAGCGCCGGGATTACCCGCGGCGACTGCACCCCCATTGCGGCCCGGTTGCGGACCCAGAGCCTGGCCGCCGCCCACCGCCTTGAGTTTGACCGAGGAAGCGGGATGGTAGCGGTGGGTCCCCCGGATCAGCAGGGCGCGGGCCGGCGGGTAGTAACCGATAGAGTTGAGTTGCTTTTGATCCAACAGCGGGGCATCCTCATCAGCGCCAAGGCCTTGCTGACCTCGGCGGACGTTGAGCCATTCCCCGCGGGCGACGGTTTCCACAATCAGTTCCATCAGCAGCATGCTTTGGTCGCCACCTTGCAGGCCGAACTGGCCGCCGAGGTTACCGAACTGGCCGAGTTGGCCACCGCCGATTTGCAGACCACCGGCCCCGAAACCGAAGTTCTGGTTGAACGGGTCTGGGCCGAATTGCTGCGCTCCCTGCATGGCCAGGCCGCCGCCGATGGGCGGGCCGGCTCCGAATTGCTGGCCCTGGAATTGATTGCCAAAGGCTCCGCCGAAGCCCTGGAAGTTCTGGGCGCCGAGCACCGCCCCGTAAATCGCCAAAGCCGAGTTCTGGAAGAACAGGTTCATGAACAGCATCTGCTGGTTGACGGCGCTGGGAATCGGAATGACCAGGTCCGCCACGGGGAAGACGCGGGTCACCTTCTCTTCCAGGCGGCGATTGAACGTTGTGATTTCCACATAATCCGGCCGGACGATGAAGGTGGCATTCATCGATTGCAGCACGATATCCAGGAAGTTCCCCAACTTGAGGCCACGTAAGCTGGTAGCCTTCAGATTTGGCCGCTTATCCCGGATGTCGTTGACCCCTTCCGCCTTGAAGTACTCCTCCATGATGACGAAGTTGATGCCGTGCTGCTTGCTGAGAATGTCAAGCAGATCGCCCAGGGACTGATCGTTGATGTTGATATCATCCCGGAGGCGGACTTCGTCATTTTCGATCTTGTTCTTCAGCTCGATCTGAGAAGCCGGGGGATTGGGACCGAGGTTGGAGTGCAGATAGGCTTCCCGGCGCAGGCTGGTCAATTCCCGCCAGACGGCGGCCGGGGGGAAGTGCACCGGCGGCTCATCGGGATAAGGAATGTGCGACTTCTCCGACTGCATCAGGGAGATGAGGAAGCGGTCCTCCCGGATGCGGACCAGCTCTTTCCATTCCCGCAGTTGGGTAGCATGCTGGCCGATCATGTAGCTGGCCGTCGCCGTGATGGGGACGGGCTGGGCGTTGTTGATCCGTTCGGCGATCATCAACTGGGCTTCCTGATAGGCCAGCTCGTAGCGGGCTTGTTGCATCAGTTGGCGGAATTGATCGATGCGGAACTTGATGCGGTTTTCGTCCCGCATTTGTTCTTCCAGGGCGTTGAGGCGCTGGCGGGCGCGGCTGACGAGGCTGCGTTCGATGTTGGCCTGCCGCTTGATTTCCTCGCCTTTACGGTATACGTCATTGATGGCGGCTCCGAGATCGGCCAGGAGTTGCCGCCGAGCTGCTTCGCCGAGGGCGGTGTTGCGTTCCACATCTTCTAGCAAGCGCTTGAGATCGGTTAAGACGCCATCGGGATCGCTCCGCAGGCGTTCGCGGGCCTCACGGATAGCGGTTTGAACGCGGAGACGGGCCTGATCCTCAGCGATCTTCCGCTCTGCCAGTTGCTGTTCGAGCAGTTGCTGGGGCGTAGGCTCGCTGCGCGGCGGAGTTGCTCCTCCTGGACCGCCCGCGGGCGGCTGGGCCGGCGCCGTCTGGATGACTTCGCGCACCGCCGCTTGCGGGGTGATGCGGAGGGCTTGCACCTTGTCCCCCGCCCGGCGCTTGAGGTCCTGCCATTCCTGAATGGAGAGCTTATTGAGCAACTCGCGCCCCTTCTCGGCTTCGGGGTCTTTCGGACAGATGCGCAGGACCGCATCAAACAGGGCGGCGGCCTCCCGATAGCGATCCAGTTGGATGGCCCAGGCCGCTTGCGTGAGCAACTCTTCCCGGTACAGCCGCACTTGCGTACTCGCCAAAGCCAAAGCTCGATCGGACTGGAGCAGAGCGGGGACCTCCTTGTGGGGGGCGTTCCGCCATTGCTCCAGCATCAAATTGAGGAAGTAATGCTCCGGTTGCGGAGGTACCAGGGCGATGCTCAAATCCTGGCTGACAGCGCGGCGGGCGACATACCCTTCGACATGGAGCCGGAGTTGTTCCGCGGCGGGGCGGGCCAGCTTCCCCAGCACCAATGTGCCCCGGTCCGCACGCAGCGGCGGCAGGCGGGCCGGATAGACTTCCCCCACCTCCTCGCCGAAGCGGAATTTCTCCACCTTGAGCACCGGCACATCCAGGGCTGCCACCAAGCGGCGGGCGAACTCCTCTCGCTTGCTGATCATCCGCAGGTCCTCTTGGACCCGGACTACCGCACCGCCCGTCAGCATAGCCAGGCCGTGGAGATTTGCTGCATGCACCTTCAGCCCCAAAGGCACCGCGAAGAAGAGAATGTCCTGGGCGTCCAGGCGGCTGCCCAAAGCCAGGCGATCCGCTTCGGACAGCGGCCGGTAGATGCTTTCCCCATCTCCCAGGAGTACGATGGCCTGGGTGCGGGCCGGGTTGGGACTGAGCGTGGCAGCGGCCCGGAGAATAGCTGCCTGCAAATCCGCCGCCCCGGAGCCGTACTCCATCTCCGTCAACTCGGCAGCGGCGTCCCGGACCTCCTTGGCATTCGGCGCGAAAAAGCCCTTGGTCAAGGGGCGGGTGGACTCTGGCGTGTTAACTACCCACACACTGACCCGGTCGGTCTCCTTGAGCACATTGCCCACCCCCTCGATGATCGCTCGGGCTTGCCGCAGGGGGATACCTGCCTGACTGGCCGTGGTATCGACCAAGAAGATGACATCCCGCGGGCGGGGCGGCCCGGCTACCTCCAGATTCGGCCGCACTTGCCAGGCAAACACCAGCTCCTCCTCACGGGATTGGTACGTCACCAACGGCAGGCGGCTGAACTTGGAAACCGCCAGGTCTTCCGTGAAGTGGGTCGTATCCGGACGCCCCGATTCCCCCCGTGGCGGGCGGGACGAACCCGGACGCACATCCCCCAGTAGATGGGTTCCCACCGCAGCAATCGTCGCCAAAACGCCCAAAACAGCAGGCGCTACCCGAAGGCACTTCAGCAGGCTGTTCATCCCGCGCACTCCTTCGTTACCAGGCCGGAACTGGCTAAACTCCAGCCCCAACCCGTCGTCATTTACTTTATTGTGATCCTTCCGACTTCCCATCGCAAGCTACATTTTCCGCTCGGCATCCTAGCCGGGTACCGATTTCTCACGTCCTTTATTCTCCCTTCCCCTCTCTATGGATTCGGAAGTGGAGGCCTGGCGTTTCCCTCCATTCGTTGGTTCCCGTCACCGTTCCAGCACAGGGAGTTCTGCTCTCCCCTCACTTTACACCTTCCTCAACACCGCGGCTGAGGGATTGTTGGCGTATTATTGCTGTTTCCATTGGCTGGGGCGGCCTAAGTCTAGCGCTTTTGGCGCAATCGCCAGTACCGGCAGCCCCTGTCGATTTGACTTCCTCCCAAATGTGTTCTAGGGTGAATTGTCTCCTGGGAGAGGGTGGCTGGTCCGAGCGGCGGGAGGAGACAAGTCTCGCGTGTCTCGGAACAACCAAACTCCATGGAGAACAAACTGTTACGTTAAAAACTTAGAGTTCCCTCTGTCGAAGGGACGGCCAGGAAACCGCGGTATGGACCTGCCCCAACCGAACCACGAACCGCCCGTTGAATCGCCCTCGCCCTTGGCGGAACTCCGCCGCCGGTTGTTGGGGACTCCACCGGCTGCGCCATCGTCCCCCCACGATGGCGCCCCGCGGGCGAGTGCGCCTCCACCCTCCCGCCTCCATTCTTCGGTTCCTTCCGCTCCGGAGGAACTTGGACCGCCTGCTTCGCCTTCCTCCCCTGGCAGCGGCAGCTTGCCGCACGACTCCCTGACCCGCCGGTTGAAGATGCCCGCCATTCCGGTATCGGCCTCGGCTTCTGTCCTCGGCGTTTCTCCTACAGAAGCTGCGGTGGATACCCCGCTCCCGCATTCGTTCCCCTCCCGCCGCCACGTGGCAACCCCTCCCCCCGTAGCGCCCTACGGACCGGCCCCTTACGGGATACCCTACGCTCCGCCTCCTTCCGGAGAGTACTCCCAGGGACCTCCCAGCGACTGGGAGGATGAGATCGCCCGCGTACGCCGGGAAAACAAGGAACTGCGCAAACTGCTGGAGGAGATCAAAGGCATCCTCCAGGAAGCCAGCGAGAACGAACAGAAACTCCTGGCCAAACAGCAAGATTATGAGCGCCAACTGGCGGAAAAGGAGGCCCTCATTCAGGAGCTGACCCAGCACCTGACGGAAATCGAGGAAAAGATTGAAAAAGGGGAGTTGGTTCCCAAATCCGCCACGCCGAAGACCCGTACCGAGCTGGAAGAGTGGGCCGACGAGTTGGAACGGGAAAGTGTGCGTCTAGCGCAAGAGTGGAAGAAACTTGAGGAGGAAAAGCGGCAACTGCGCGAGGATGAAGAGGCTCTGGAAAACCAGATGCGGCACACCGAGAAGGAGATGGCCAAGGAGCGAGCCGAACTGGCTCGACAGCGCCGAGAATTGGAGCGCCTCCAGGAGGAAATCCGCAACCAGATGGAATTGATCCAACGGGGGGACGCGTCCTTACACCAGCAGCTCCACAATTTCCGGCGGCGGATTCAGGAACAGTAAAGTAGCCGGTCCGCCCCGCGGATATAATAGGTAACCTCCCATGCAGCACCGTAGCCCGGTGGGGTCGCACCCGCCGGGCTGCGGTGTTTCTGGCCCCAGGGCAGCCGCTGTCCCTGACCTGCCTCCGCCCCGCCTTCGGCTTGCGGACTTGCCCCTGCCGGAAGGCTGCCGTTCCGCCCTATCCTCCGCCTGGCAGCTCCTCCGCTCGTCCCTTGGGCTGATGGCTCTTCTCGTTTAGCCTCTTCTTCGAACGTTCCTTTGTCTTATTCTGTATAATTTATCTTTTTGCTAGATTTGACAGATGTCCTTGATCTGTATGAATGGCCATATCTCCAAGTTGCCACTTCCGCTCTACGAGAGCCTCCTTGCAGGAGGGCCACACATCCTGGCTGCTGCCGAATCCTCCGCGAGGCAGCGAGGCCGGAAACAGGAGAAGGATGGCTGGGGTTCATGGAGGAAAGGGGGAACAAGGGCGAGAAGCGGAAATGTCAGGCGTTCAAGCGGGGTGGGAAGAGCAGATTGAGTTCCTGGTTGAGGCGGTAGGGCAGGGTTATGGACGTTCGCAGCAGTCTGCAGAGGGCGGGCAAGCGGCGCGTGAAAGGTTCGACGAAGGCCCGGAAACCCTCGCCGCCGATGGGATTGTTGCTCAGGTCCAAGGTGTGGAGCTGGCGGAGGTGAAAGGCGTGAGCAAGGGCCTGGGCGCCGGCGTCACCGATGTTGCACCAGCAGAGGATGAGGACACGCAATTCCTCCAGGTGCTGGGCTGAGGCTAGGGTGATGGTGCCAGTATCGCCGAGAGGGTTACGGCTGAGGTCCAGATAGCGAACCGCTAAGGCCGGACCGGCTGGCGGGGGGAAGAGCAAGCCGCGGAGGGACTCGGCAGTCAAGCCGTTGTCTGCCAGGTCAAGGTGGGGGACGCTGAAGAGGGAATGGAGGGGGGCGGTGAACTGGAACTGACCCAGGTGATTCCCGGCAAGACCCAGGAACTGGAGCTGGCGGAGCAGGGGGCCTTCCGCAAGATGGAAAGCCCCGGCGGGTCCGAGATCGTTGTCGCGGAGCTGGAGGCAGCGCAGGCGCGGAAAGGCCTGGCTTTTCTGGAGGTGGATTACGGCGTCGCCGGTCAGGCCATTGTCGCTTAAGTCCAGCTCTTCTAAAGACGGCCAGCTACGGCGGCACAGATGGACCAGCCCGTCATCGCCGAGGCGGTTGCGGCTCAGGCGGAGTTGGCGCAGATGATTGAGATAGGGGGAGCGAGCCAGGGCTGCCGCCAGGGAAGGGCCGCAGTACTGGGCGTGGATGGTCAAAGCTTCCAGGCGGTCTAGGAAAGGACAGGCGGCTAGGGAGTCGGCCCAATGGTCCAAGTCGAGAATCTGCACGTGGCGCAACGGTGTGAGGGCGAAGAGACGCGGGGCGTAGGCCAGGAAGGCCCGTGCGGTAATTTTGACACTTTCGACAAACCCGCGGCGGAATTCCTCGCCGCTCGTCCAGCCGCGGAACGGAGCGAGCCACTCCTCCCGGTGGCGGCTCAGAAGTAACCATTCCCGGCGGCGCAACTCGGCCTGTCGCGACGATAGCTCCCCCGCCGGAGACGGCCAGACGGACGTGGCCGCAGAAACCAGCGTGCTGGGAAGATACGAAAAGGGATTCCTGCCGGCCAACCGCGCCAGGGCAATCTGGACCCGGATGAATTCGCCGCGGGGATCGCCGCGCTCGTCCAGCCAATCGGCATAGATCAGCCGCGGGGTATCATCATCGGGATAGGCCCGGATGCGCTGATATTCCTGTTCGATCCCTGGCGGCAGAGGCGGCAATTCCAGCGAAGGCGGCATTCCGGTCGAACTCATGGCAGGCCCCCACGTCGCAGTTCCGGCGGGACGAGCCGGGCGGAACCAGCCGGTCAGCGCGTGTCAGGACGGAGTCAGCGGCGGTGCTGAGGAAGCCGGGCCGGGGGACGAACCCTCGCCGAGGACCTGTTCCAACGGGATGAAGCGGGATTCTTCCAGACCGTCGTTGTCGGGGGCGCCAGGGGGAGTTGCTGCCCGTTCCTGCGGCGTGCTGCGATGGATGGACTCTTCGGCTGACCTCCCAACAGAGCCGAAGGCGGAGGAAGCCGGAGCGGCGGAAGAGCCGGAAAAGTCGGTGAGCGGATCGGGATTGCACTGGTTGGCCCACTGGAGGAGTCGGCGGGTCAGTTCGGCTGCGGCTTTACTGCTGGGAGCCGGCGGGGATTGCGGATCGATCCCCAGGTCCACCCCCAGATAAGTCTGCAAAATGAGGGCGACATGGACCGCTAGTTCCCGATTGCTTTGGCGTGCCAGTCCTCGCAGGACGTCGATGCCGTCCGGATCGTGAGGGTTGATCCGCAGCATCATTTCCGCGGCAAACAGCCGCATGGGCGCCGGTTGATCCACATTAGTCAGGCGGTCGAGAACTTCTGGGGAGAGGAGGTCGAAGTCCCGCAGCAAGGCGGCCAGCTCCACGCGCAGGGTCGGCGGGGTATCGGTATGGAGCATCAGTT
Source organism: Thermogemmata fonticola (assembly GCF_013694095.1). Taxonomy (NCBI): domain Bacteria; kingdom Pseudomonadati; phylum Planctomycetota; class Planctomycetia; order Gemmatales; family Gemmataceae; genus Thermogemmata; species Thermogemmata fonticola. The sequence goes on from NZ_JACEFB010000009.1 coordinate 64,878, forward strand.
CGACCAGTTCGGCGGTTAGTTCCGGTTGCAATCCCGCCTGGAGTTCTGCCCGGAAGTAGGCGATGAGGGTGAGAACGGCCCGAGGCGCCAGAGGCGGCGGTTCCGCGGCCCAGGTGATCAGGTCGGCGATGGCGGCACCGGGCAGCCGCAAGCCGGCGGTAGGGTCGAACTCGGTGAACAAAGCCCCATCGAGAGGATAGAGGGGATCCGCGAGGATGTCGCGGATGCTTTCGCGGATCAGGGGCCAGCGGCGCTCGGCTTGCCAGAGCAGCACGGCGATGGTGTGGCGGCGGACCTCCTCGGAGGGATCGCGCAGGAAAGCGGTCAGGGCGCTGAGCAGGTCCACTCCTTGGACGCCGGCCAGGGCTTGCACGGTCGCTACCCGCACCGCTTCGTGGGGACTGTGGCCGGTGGCCTGGAGCACATATTCCGCTTCCCCGGCGTACCAGTGGGTGCGGTAAGCCAAAGCATGGAGGGCTGCCAATTGCAGCGGGGGCCGCGGCGAAGTCAACAGGGGCAGCACGGGGCGAATCTCGCGCTGGTCCTGTACGATCTGCCGCAGGCGCTGGACTGCCGGCTCCTGCACGCACTCTTCCAGATGAGCGGGCCACTGCCGCCGTTGTTGCACGGCCCGTGCCGCGGCCCAAGCCCGGCGCAACGGCTCCGCACCGCTTGCCTGCAACTCATACCCGGCCCAGCTCAGAACCCCCGTCAGCAGCAGGACGCCACGGGCGAGCGATGCCATTCCGTCTGGGGAAGGCACCCACCAGGTGATCACCACCGCCACCAGATACAGGAGAATCAGGGTCGCAGGAGAGGACGCGGGATTTCCCTTGACTCTGGAGTAGATCAAACTCGCTCCTAGCAAGGCTAAGGCCGCGGCTGCGGCGCCGACCCACCAGATTCCGGCTTTGCCGCCGACTATCCCAACGGCAACAGCCGGAAATATCGCCAGGAATAACCTCCCGGCGGAGGGCCGATTCCCACTCCCGCGATAATTGTTCGCCTCCGACATATCGGGCCATCCCGTGGCGCTGCGTCCGGGCCGGACGTACGCCGCCGCTCTCCTGCCGCAACCCTAGTGGATGTTTTCCCGCCAGTCAAATCGCCTCCCGGAAAAAATGCCTAGCAGGGATTCCTTCTCCTGGGTAAGGTAACGCCGGTTTCTCCGGAGAAGAGGCCGTTCATCGTCCCCGGCTGGCCGCCTGGAGGCTTTCGCGCTTCCTGCCGCGGGGCAGAGTGTTCTCAGACTGTCACCATCGCGGCTCCAGCTCCCCCGTCCGTTTCGCAAGGAGGAGGACAACAGGGAACGCACGACCCGGACCCAACCCGAAAGAATCGGGAAATGAGGATGAGGGAGGCTGTCGGAAAGCGAGGAACGAGAGGATGAGCTAACCCTGGGGGTAGGGGACGGTCAGGGTCCGATTGGCGGGGGGATTGAGCAAGATGACGGCGACGCCATCCGGCCAGACCACCTCCACGCGTTCGACGCGTCCTTGGGGTCCGAGGCCGAAGTGGGCCACGGGTTCCATTTGGCCGAGGTAGCCGCTGCCGCCGCAGATACCGCGAATTTGCAGGCGGCCATTGATGAGAGCACGGACGACCGCCCCGCGCGCTGGGGCCTGGAAGCGGGTCAAGGGGCGGATGCGAACATAGCCGTTCTGCTGGCCAGCAGCGGCCTTGAACAGGCCGAGCGGTTGCCGGGCTTGTTCGCCGCGTGCGAGGAGGAGTTCGAGCCGCCCATCGCCGTCGATGTCCGCCACGGCAGCTCCCGTTCCGCAGCCGTAGGGGTCCGCCGCCGCCCCCGCCTCCAGCAGGACCACCTGAGGGTCCTCGCCCTCCGCTGCTGGGGGATAAAGGCGGTACAGGCGGTTGGCTTCCCCATGATTGTGGAGAAAAATTTCCTCATAACCGTCGTTATCAAAGTCCGCCACGATGACATTGCGCACCCGCGCGGGAAAGGCGAAGCCCGCACTCGCGCAGTTCCGCCAGGCGCCTTGCCGCTGTGGGATCATCAGGCGATGCGGCCCTTCCCAGTTTCCCCAGCACAAGCCGAAGCTCCCGCCGACGTCGCACACCGCCACGCCCCGCCCATGCTCCGTGGGGTCATCCAATCCCAAAGCGGAGGCACATTCCCAGAAGGTGCCATCCCCCTGATTGCGATAGACCCAGTTGGGACCATGCTCATTGATGCAGATGATGTCCGGCCAGTCGGAGACCACCGGCAGGGTGAGCAAGCCGCGCCCGCCGCTGATCAAGGCCAATCCCAGGGCTGGGGCCAGGTCCGCCAGCCGCTCCTGCACGCTCCACTCGTACAGACGCAGCGGCTTGCCGTAGGAGGCGACCACAAAGCCATAGCGGCCTACGCCCCGTCGGTCGATGACCGCTACACTCCGTCCGGCCCACTCATTTTGGAGGCCGGCATGTTCGGGACGGGCGAACCAGTCCTCCCATTGGCCATCGGGCTGAATGTCCCAGAGGCGATCCGGCGCCCGCTTGCTGCCGCTGAAGCGCTCGCTGTTGTGGACGTAGATTTCCTCCCGGCCGTCACCGTCTACGTCCCCCGCCGCGATCGCCAGGCTGGCCTGGTCCACATCCTCAAACGCTGGCGGCGCCACGTCCCGCAATTGCGTGCCACTCCAGCGGAGCAGCCGGTTGGCACCGTCGAAACTCGCCACCAGAAACTCGCAGCGGCCATCGCCATCCACATCACTGACTGCCACCCCGTAATGGGATGCCGGCGGATTGAACGCGATCCAGTCTGACACATCGGTGAAAAAGCCGCCCGACCTCGGCTCAGGCTCCGTCATGACCCGCTCCGCTGACTGCGCTGACTTCCACCCACCTGGAGACATCGTAGGACTTCTCTTTAGTACAAACTATTTATCCTCGGACGGATGCGCAGCGGAGTCGAAAGCTCTCATCCTAATGCTGCTGTCCGAAAGCGGGGTGGGGTGCCCCTCCTGGCCGCCGTTGGCCGGCGCTGCCGGTAGAAGGACGCAGTTCACACATCTGATGCGGACACGGTGTTGTCAGCACGTATCGAGGATGTCCACGCCGTAGCGCGCGCAGAGGGCGCGAATGGCCGCGAGGTCGTCATCGGCGACGCCATCTACATCCAGGAAGTATTGGGCGAAGGCGCCGGGGATCACGGTCAGCAGCAGGCGGGACTCGCTCGGACCGACGTTGCGAAAGGTGTGCGGGATGTCCCGCGGGCCGGCCACCAAGGTCCCGGTAGTACCGCGGAAAGTCTGGCCGGCCACGGTGAACTCGAAGGTACCCGCCAAAACGTAGAAGATCTCGGTCTCGTGACGGTGGACATGGAGCGGCGGCCCGCTCCCCGGCGGCACTTGCTGCTCCAGCACGGCATAAGCGCCGCCTGTCTCCGCGGGAAGGATTTTGAACGTCGTGCGTCCACGCACTACACCCACGGTCTTCCCCTCCCCGGCAGACCGCACAATCGGAGCGGCCAACTCGGACCGCGGCAGAAAGAGGCTTGGCTCGGCTGCCATGTACTCTCCTTAAGGAATTCCGTGCCCATTTCCCGCCTGGCGGAAACGAACCGGAAGGAAACCAAGCGAGGCAAAAACCAGACCAGGCGCCCGCCCAACACCCGCACGGCTTTACCCACCGGACCGTTCCCCGCTCTCGCGATCTCCGATCCGATCGCCGGAGAACGGCACGAACCAGTCGCGGCCAGCACCGCCGAAAAGCCAATCGGATTCCCCGTCATCGCTCAGCACCGAACTGTCGAGGAAAACGCTGCCGTTGAGGCGTTCCGGACTGCCTGTGCCGTCGATCAGGTTCTGGACGCGCTCGGCATATGCACGGGAGGAGTGCCACTCTGCCGCGAGCGCTTGTAGGGACGCTCCGTCGTCGTCCCAGGAGACCGTTCCGCCGATGAGGATGTCCTCCCCGCCGCGGCCCAGGAGGACATCGGCCCCTGCTCCGCCGATCACGATGTTGCGCCCCGGACCTCCGAGCAGGTAGTCGGCGAAGCGGCTGCCCAGGATGTTCTCGATTGTGCCGTCCAGTCGCAGGCGGCTGCCCACGGCGTCCAGAGTCTGGAAGCGGGAACTGGTCAAGTCCACCTGCACTCCGGACAAGGCCGCGGCCAAGTCCAGGGTATCGATGCCGCCGTCGTCCTGAATCCGGACAGACGTGGACCGAGTTGCGAGGCGATAAACGTCGTCGCCGAGGCCGCCCTGGAGGACCACCGTTCCTTGAGCCAGCGGGGTTCCTTGGATGCTCAACAGGTCGTTTCCCTCCCTGCTTTCCACGGCCAGCACCTCGACGCCGCTCCAGCGCACCGCCAGTTGGTCATTCAACCGGGCCTGGTTCCCGGAGATGTGGACGCGATCGAAACCGTTGCCCAGGACCAGCCGCAGAGCGTCCTGCTGGCCCGTACCGGCCCGGAAAGTGATTCCGCCGGGAAGATCGAAGCTGCCGCCCCGGGCCAAGTCCACGACCAGCCGGGTGCGCAGATTCGCACCGCCGAGGAGGGTGAGCGAGTGAACCTCCGGGAGGGCATAACTGGCGATCACACCGCGGAACCGGTCCAGGATTTCGAGCCGGTCGCCGCTGCGGACCAAGCGCAACACCCGGCTTTGCGCAGGAACGTGGAACGTGATGTCGGCTGCCGCTACAGTGCCAAAATGCCTGTCGAGTTGAGGTGCTGAACTGGCCCCGATGCGGATGCGGTGCAACTCCCCGCCGGGGATGGTGATCTTCTGACCCGCTTGGGGCGCAACCCGGACGTGATAGACGCCCGGAGCCAAACCCGCGAAGGCATACAGGCCATCGGCACCGGTTCGCATCCGCGGCTCACCGCGATCGAGCCGGCCATTGCGGTTGAGGTCCACATACACCGTCGCTCCGGCCAAGCCCGGTTCGTGACCCGTGAGCCGGCCGTCGCGGTCCACGTCGGCGAACACCTTGCCGCCGACCTGGCCGAACTGCGCGTTGACGAAGTTGTTGCCGTTCGACACGTTCCCATCGACCGTCACATCGATCGGCGTTGGCCGGGTCACCGATCGGTTCGCGAGAACCTGGACTGTATTGGCTTCCTTGTCGATGACGATTAGCTCGGCCAATCCGTCGCCGTCGAGGTCGGCGGCGGTCATCCGCACATCCCCGGCCGGTGCGGAGGCTAAGCCCCAGATGGTATCGTCGCCGTGGCGGAACCACCGCCCGGTTTCGCCGGTGTTGAGAACCACATGGACCGCCTGGCTGCCCACCCCCTGCACGACCCAGACCAGATCGGGTTTGAGGTCGCCATTGACATCGTGGAAGAGGGCCGAGCCGACCGTCTTGCCCAGCACCCCCAGCCCCGGCGAGATGGCCGAGAAGTTGCCCGTTTGGTCCTGGATGGCGTAGTGGAACTCGCCGTTGGTGTCGAACACGCCGAGGTCGATCAGACCGTCGCCGTTGATGTCCGCGGCCAGAACGTGATAGGCGGAGGGCAACACGGAAATGGAGGTCTGATGACCCAAGGCGGTGTAGTGGAAACCCGGACGATTCTCATTGGGCGAGTCGGAGCCGAAGAGTACAACCGGGCTGCGCCATCGGTCGGAGATGATCAGGTCGTGGTAGCCGTCGCCGTTGACATCGACACTGAGCATCTGCTGAGGAGAAGCTGCATCTGCAAGTGGGGCATAGTTATAAGCCGCACCGTTGGGTCCGAGCAGGTCCACTATGGAGATGGTCGGTTGGCCTTGGTGGTTCCAGTAAAAAACTCCCACAGTATCCCAGACCCCGTAATACAGTGACTTGTCGTGAGGTAGTAAGACAAAGTCGCCGACAATACCCCGGTCAAAGTTTTGCAATTCCCACAGGTCATAAAGCAGATCTTCAAAATTACGGGTGCGGGATCCCGTTCGATTCATCAGTGCGTCGATCCGGCCATGATAGCGCTGTTCCGACAGACCAAAGAAGGCGATGCTCGGCCGGCCGATCCCCCAGAAGTTACCGATGACCATCTTGGAGTAGTTCGTACCGTACTCCAGGCCGTAACGGGCCGGGTGTGCCCAGTCGCCGTTGTAGTAGATGTGGACAAAGCTCTGGTTGTTGGTTTCGTTGAAGACGGCATGGAGGACGGCCACGTCGAGCTTGCCGTCGCCGTCGAAGTCGGCCACGCCCACGTCGATGGGCCGCGGATTGCCCGGCAGGTTCGGCAGATGCCACAGGTTGCTGCCGGAGGGGCTTTGCAAGTGGAAGTCCGAGGTGAAGGGGGAGACTTCCCGCCAGCCGCTCGGAACCGCTTGAGCCACCGTGTAGTTGCCCGCCTTCAGGCCCGTGAAGCTATAGTTGCCCTGGGCATCGGTCGTGGTCGAGGCCACAATTTCATGTACTTCGATGCCATTGATCTGCGGATTGTCCCAAACGGAGTAAAAGTCGATGTTGATGGAACCCTGCGCGTCTGCCATGATCGTGAATGATTCGATCACAGCCCGGAAGGCACCTCCCGCGCGGGCAAAGATGTCGTAGTTGTTGAGCACCTGCTGGCCGTTGATCCACACGTCAAAGAGTCGCTGGCCCTGACCGGACCAGAACAACTCCGCAAAGTGCAAGCGAATCAAATGCGGGGCATTGGGTTTCAGACCCGTGATCGTGTACTTGAAACTCCCACCGTAGCGGTTGCTCTGGTAAACCGCCTGCGGCGCGGGATCATCAACGCCGCTGAGGTCGATCGGATGGTCGTAGTTGGAGGCCGAATGGGTGGTGCCGCTAGCTGGTCCCGGGTCGGCCTGGTAGTTGCCCTGGACATCGCCGCCGATGTTCAACAAGGCCCGCGTTTGCAGCAGGTTCACCGTGACCCCTGGCTGCGGCGTCGGCGTCGGCGACAGCGTGCCGTGGTGCAGCGTATAGCCCGTGATCGTACCGCTGATGGTCGAGAACGGTAGCGCGGTGAAATCGTTATGGCGGTAAACCTCGAACGGGTCGCCCGAGACATTTACCAGCCGGGAATCGAAGGAGGTGAGGTAATAGCCCTCCGGCACGACCACCCGCACGATTTGTGTCGTGTTCAAGGTGAGATGACGGAACACATAGGAGCCGTCCGCCGCCGTCAGCGTCTGGACTTCGCCGTCGTCGAGCGAGCCGTTGTTGTTGGCATCCAGGTAGACGGTCCAGGCCACCAGCGGTTGGCTGCCGGCGTCGAAGTTGGCCGTGATTTGCCCGTGGATCGCCGCGAATTCGTCCACCACGAAATTGACCAGTAACCCATCGGTGCCGTTGTAAGTGAGATTCGTGACGAGGCTGGAACTGCCCCCGTGCATCTGGAAGCCGCTGGGGAGGATCAAGCCGACGTTGAACGGCGTATTCAGCGGCAAGGCGGACGAGTCGAACGCATACAGGCCGAATTCATTGGTGGAAGTGTACGGATCGATGCCGGGGTCGAATTGCTGGTTGTCGTTGTGGTCCACGAATACCAATAGCCCGTTTTCCCGGAAGCTTTGGTTGTAGGTGGTGACGGTGCCGTAGAGGGCGGGATTGGGCGTGGCCCCGGCCGAGTAGGCCGAGTGAACCGGCGCGTTGACCCCGTCGTTGATCGAGGCATACACGTAGTACTGCCAGGGCATCAGGCCGTCCATGTTCCAATCGGTTTGCACGGTCCAATGACCCTGGGCGTCCACGGTCAGCGGCAGGTTGGTCGCCCCGGCGATCGGCGTTCCGTCGTAACCCGAGTTGTCCCGATCGACGTACAGGGTGACGCGGGCATTCGGCCCCAGGCTGCTGGCGACCCGGCCCGTGAGCATCACCGGCGTGGACAACGACGTGGGCGGTTGCACCACGACCGATTCGATCGTCGGCCGGGCGGTGCCGAACGAGGCCGTCAGCTTCGGGGCGCTGGAGAACTTGTAATTGCTCGTCAGCACGAGTTGATACGTTCCCGGCGTCAGGGTCACGAACGGGTCGCCGCTGGAACCTGCCATCCCTACCCCGATCGACTTCCGCGAACTGAGCGACGGCAGGAGGGTCAGGTTGTGGCGGGGGTCGCTGAACTGGCTCTGATCGACCGTCGTGCCGTCGGGCCGGACGATGGCTACGGATTGAATCCCGCCGATCTCTGGCCAACTCACCTGCAAGGTCCCGTGCGTGACGTTCTCCGGAACCGTGTACGGGATGCGGTAGTGATAGATCTGCGGCTGCGAGTCCGGCGGCGGCGAATCGATGCTGTGAATGAAACTGCTGCCGATCAGCGACGCATGCCCGGTGAAATCGACCTTCACTCCCACGTCAATGGAAAAGAAGAAGAAGTCGAGGTCGACCCAGGCGGCCACGAAGTTCTCATCATCGGGCCGATCCCGCCGCCACTCCAGAACGAAATCGACCTCGGCCAGTGTTTGCCCGCCGATGAAGGGAATGTGGTCCGGCACATTGACGTCGGCCTTCGCTTTCACATACACACTGTCGCCGTCGTGGATGTTGATAATCGCATCGAACCGGATCATGCCGTCGAGCCAATCGACCTTCACCGCCGCCGTGTAGTCCTGCTCGCCCCAATCCAGCACCAGCCGCACGTCACCCTTGCCCACCCCATCGAGGAAGTTGATGTTGCCATGCAACACCAGTTCGTCGGCGTCGATGGTGAAGTCGCCCTCGATCTGGACGAAGCTCCGGTACAGCCAGATGGCCTCCAGCTTGCCGGTCACCACGATGTCCGAGGGATGTTGCAGGTTGTACACCCCCGCCTCGAAGCCGGTGATCATGATGCCGGTGTCGGCGATCTCGATCCCCTGATTGCCCTCCAATCCCAGGTCGATGCCGTTGAGCTGGCCGTCTTCCCACTGCACATACCCTTTCACTTTCCAGCCCGCCGGGAACCACAAATCCAGCGTGACGGCGAAGGTGTCCGAGGTGAAGGCGACCAGCAGCTTGTCGATGGTCATCGCCCCCAAACTCACGTCGGACAATTCGAATCGCACATCCTCCAGCTCGAAATCGCCCCCCTTGACGACCAGGCCGGGATGGCCCTGCGAACCGAGGATGACGGCGGCGTTCCACAACTGCGGCACCGAAAGCTGCCCCGAGAGCGTGAACAAGCTCGGTGTGTTCGCGGTGGCCTGCGAGTAGGTGATCGTGATCGGGTTGGTGGCCGTGCCCAACTCCACCTCCAGCCCCAAGAGGCTGAGCCGCCCTTGAAACATCATGTCCAGGTCGGTCAGCTCGCCGTTGGCGATCCGCAACCCCGCGGTGCCGCCCTGGCCGAACGTGACGGTCAGCGATTGGCCGCCGATGGTCGCCTGCACTTGCCCCGTGAGCGTGAACACGTCGTTGGCATAGTTGAACCGCAAGTTCTTCGTGGCGAAATGCACGCCGGCAAACGTCAAATCGCTGTTCAAAACCAGCGGGAAGGTGAGGATCTGCCCGCCGCTGACCTGCAAACCGGGGCTGGCAAAAATCACCTCCACGTTCTCATTCTCCGCCAGGCTGATCTGAGCCGAGCCGGTCAGGGTGAAGGTGCCGTCCGTATAGGAGATCGACAAGTTGTTGATGCTGAAGACCAACCCCCCGATGCTCAGGCCGCCGCTGAAGGCCGGTGATACCCCCGTCAGCTCCACTCCCTGCTCGGTGAGCTTGACGAAGTTGGACCCCGCCACGGTCATACTCACGCCGATCAGCGGCACCTGCGTGAGGCTCCCCTGCATCCAGATTTGCCCTTTCTCTTCTCCTTCGCCGTCGGGATCGACCATGCGAATGTTGTCCATGGTGAACTGGCCGGCCTCCACCGTGAACGGATGCGCCCCCGAATAGATGTTGACGCCGCCGGTCGCCGAGGCGAGTGCCGCCGCATTGAACGTGAAGGAAGTCTCGGTCTCCCACAGCGTCAGGTTCGGCACCGAAACCATCGAGATGAGTTCCGCTTTCTCGACCGTAAATTCGGGATTGGGGTTGCTCGGCGAGAACCACACCTTGCCGTCCGGCTCGGTGGAGAAGACGGCCAATTCCTCGAAAGGCTCACTGTCGGCGGAGGCAAAGCCGAGTTTGATCTCCCCCTTGGCCCACCAGTTGCTCTGGGTATCCATGAAGAAATCGCCGTAGAGGTACATCGGCCCGATGGCAAACCCCTGCACATCCGGAACCGTGCGGTCCTCCAGGACCTCCAACCCCAGGGGCCGCCGGCGGGTGGGCCAACGGCGGGGTGCAAACAGAGTCTGAACCCAACGCAAGGAACGGCGGGCGAACTGACTTGTGCCCATGCACTCCTCCTCTCAACAGGTGTCGTGTCTGGCAAAGCGACCGGTCACACTGCATCGGTACGGTCGTGCTTGAGGGGAGTAAGCAGAAGGAGTTCAAAAACTTGCACACTCACGAACGCTGACCGTGAGCCTGAACCCTCATCCCTTCTCGATGTGCCTGAACACGTTCCTGTTGGTGGAGTGCAAGATTTTGCTTGTGCTACCCCAATCAATCATGGCCGAAGCCGACATCTTCCCCGCTGTCCTCATCGCTCTGACAGCGGGAAAGACAACTTCCATGTTACTTCCCCTGAGAAGCTGTGCAATACTTTTTTGGCGACCCATGAACTGGCAAACCCCTGCCACCTCTTCCTCACCCGTCCAACCCCGTCGACTCCCACCGTCCCGCCGCCTCTCCTCGACATTTCCCTTGCATCGCATGCCCATCCCGCAGCCATCGAGGCAGCATCGTGACATGCCACTGCCGACAAATCTCAAACCAGTCCTGCGATATACCTCCCGCTAGCCATCAAGATGTCTCGCCATCCATTCCACGCGCAGAAGCCCCCTCCTCGCCACCCCTACCTCCCTCACCCCTTCCCTAGCCTCTGGTGTCCGCTGGTCCTTTCTCTCCTCCGCTAGCCTCTGGTGTCCGCCACTCCTTCTTCTCACCCCGTCTGAAGGACCGCGAGGCTTCCTAGTCCTTTCTTCTACCCCTCGGAGTGGCCGCGACGCAGACGGCGAGCTAGCCAGCGGAAGAAGACCGCCAAGGTCAGCAACACCCCCGCCGCCACCAACAACCACACATACACCGGCGTCCGCCTCTCCTGCACCCACGTCACACCCGGCGGCTCTGGCAAACCATAATACGATAAACGAAATCGATCCTCCGATACAGGACCATACTCGATCTGAATATCCTTCATCTCAATCATCGAATCTGGTGGTAAATCCCGCCAAGATGTTGATTCCTTAAATTGTATAACTATCGGACGACCTTCGAAATCAATATTATATAAAACCTCACCATTTACACGTGCCTTGACTAAAGGTATCTCCGGCTTGTGCCCCGGCGCCATGTAGGTGTACTCAAACGCTCGAACGGTCCACTCCTGATCCGGTGCCACCTCAAACCAACCCCACACCGGCTCCCGCGTCCAACTGATCCTCGGATCCGTAAACGGCTGGCCCGGACGGACCTCAAAATCCGCCCGAATCACCCGCACACCCTCCCGTTCCCCATCCCTCAACTTCAATACCCGAAACGTCGGATGCCTCAGCAAAGCCGGCAAAGGGAGCGTGCGCAGACTAAACGGCGCGCGAATCGGAGACAACCAAAAAGCTATCATGTCACGAATCCCACCGCCTGAGGGTTTTGAGGCGACTTCTTCGGCCATCTCGTAGGTTTCCAGCCGCAATTCCCGCGTTTCGTACCGGCCTGTTAGAAGGAAACTGTACACCGAATTGGCCCCACGCACCGACTGCTGGTAATGAACCTTATGAAGCTGGCCCTTACGCCACTCCTCCAGGTTATGGCAGATGATCAGCCACTGCTCACCTGATACCGCAAACTCCACGTCGCGGATCAATTGCCAATCGACTCGAGGCATGGTCTCGATGATTCGATAGCGACCGGAACAGTGGCGGTACCGTTCTTCCAGTTTGGTCACACCGTCTAGACAATCTGCGCGAAATTGTTCAGGTGTATACTGAGACGAAGCCGGTGAGGCGGCACAAACGCTGAGAAGAACACAGCCGAGTCCACCGAGACCCAGACGTGTGACCCTTGAACTTCTCATTGGTTTTTCTCCCCTCAAAGGCGTGGCTGGCCCGGAAAGAGCCACGAAAAGGAGAGGAGGGTGCAGCCTCCGGGCCAGCCTTCCTTGGTGTGACGAACGCCCTGTCAAAAGCTAACTCCGCCGTTGGGTAACAAGCGGGATTGGCAGAACGCAGGGCGAGAACATAGAAGTGTTGTCCCTAGAAAATGGGCCGACAGTGAGGCTGAACATTCGGGTCGACTGGGTCTGGTTGACAGAAGCATGAGGCGGAGCAATTGGCGGTGTTTTGTCCATTTTCATCGCAGGGGGCACCGATCTGTCCGACGCACAGGGTGGTGCATTGCGTGCATGAGGGACCACCAACGGTTCACGCCGCCGGAGTCGGAAAACACCCCCGATGACCTGCCATCGTCACCGGAACAGGAATCCTCGCCAGGCCACGCCCTCGGAGCCGGGATTTCGCCCGATGACATGTCCAAGTCCCTGGAATAGGAAGCTCCTCCCGAACGACATAAACGTGCCAGCGGAATAAAAGCCTAAGCCGCACACGCTGTAAGGAGCCGCCATTCCCGGCGTCCTGCGCGGTACATTTCCCCTGATCTTCCCCGTTACTTTCCGTGGACAAAAGAAGGCGAGGAAGCCCAAGGTTTTCCTGGTGATCCCACGGTTGGGGAGGGAGGCGCAAGAGGGGCCAGCGGGAGTCTGAACATTCCTCTGTCGAAGCCAGTGGCCGTGGAGCAGTTGCCCTAGACCGAAAAGCCGCGATCGGCGATGATACCCAAGGACTGAGAGATATCCGGCCCGGTCCCGACAGCCTCTGGCGAAGGGACATAGCAGGAGAGAGTGTCTATGGCAGCAAAAGCGACATCTAAGGAACCCAAGGCTGGGGAAAATGCCCTGGCGGACAGCAGCGGGGATTACCCCCCCGATCCGTATCCGGATTACCGGCCGGTGTATGGCTGGGTGTTCCAATCCTGGCTGGTGATGTTCCTGGCGGTGATCTGCTTGGCGCTGGTGTTTTATTTGCTTTCGTATGTGCCCTGGTAGTAGGGTCAAGCGGGCGGACTCCCACTCCAGCCAAGGAGGGGGAAGCAAGCCGGGGTGTCATTCCAGTTTTTTGAGCACGTCGATGGGACTGATCACCCCGATGACGACTCCGGTGGCATCGACCACGAAAAGATGATGGACGTGGAGGTTGAGGAGTTTTTCCACAACGGAACGAACGGAGGTGTCGGGCCGGACGGAGATGACGGCCGGGGTCATGATGTCGGTGACCGGCGTATTGTCGGGTTCCACAGTTTTGGAGCGTTGCCGAGTGTGGACGAGCACGTCGGTCTTGGTGACGACTCCCAAGGGATGCCCCGCCTCGTCGATGACGACCGCTGCTCCAAAACCGCGTTCGGTGAGAAAGGCCGCCGCTTGAGCGACTGTAGCGCTAGCACTGAGCGAGACAGGCCCCGGCGTCATCAAATCAGCCGCCGTCTGGGCGCGGAGGATCATCGGTTCCATATCACATACTCCTATCTAGGATCAAAGCAATTATTTCCCTGGCAGCTCGGAAAGCCAATCCCTCCGGCGGCAACCCGGAAACCCACCCTGCGGGTGATCTTCTATCGAGAGCTTCCGGATGGTAACCAGAAGCACCGCATTTCGACCGCAAACCTTGCGGCAAGAATCTCTCCCCTCGCTGTGATGGTATGGCTGGCGCCATGCTGAGGCGATACGCCGAGTGCGGAAGGGAGCCTCAATTTCTGCACGGGGAGGTTGCCGAGAGGGCGAATGACTCCTAAGAATGGTGTGTCTGCGTTGTGCAGGGAAGCGTGATGCCCCCGGTAACTTTCCCCGATGGGTATCCGTGACTCATCGTATCTTCCGCCGGGGGACGCGGAGGACGATTCCTCCCGCTCATCGGCTCACCGGCCGAGTGCGCGGATTGTGACAGCGGCACACGATGGTTCGCCGCCGGCCAGAACCAGTTTTTCCCGCGGGGCGCAGACACTCCTCCCAGGAACGAGAGGTCATTCCGAAGTCCGAGGAGGAACCATCCGAACATCTTTTGTCTGGACCCTGTCGTCTAGAGGCCTAGGACATGGCCCTTTCAAGGCCAAAACCGGGGTTCGAATCCCCGCAGGGTCACTGATTTTTTGTATAGAATAACTGCTGGCAGTATCCAGCCTCTCTGCGGCGCGTGCTGACCGCTCTATGCGCCCGATCTATTCCCGCCCCTACTTTCCTCCTCGGATGTTCCCCCTCTCATTCTATTTTTTTCTTTTGATGCTTCAGTATTCTATTTCCCCTCTTCGACGGCTCCTGAGTTTGATCATACTGCATGAGGCAGCCTGTGGTTTATTCTGCATGGGGCAGCTTGCCGTCCTAATCTCGAAGCCGGGCGGCAGGTTCTAGGCGGAATCCGCGAGGGGGAGGAGGGGGGCTGATGGGTCTGGGATGTGGCGGCTCGATGGGTCTGGGTTGGGTCGGAGCGGTGGGCCGTTGTCGCGCGGCGGATCAATCCGTTGCATGGACTATGGTATCGGAGGCACGGCGGACTGGGTCAACGCAGGAGAGCACCGAGAGGTTTCCGAGCAGTTCTCTGGAAGTTCCCCGGAGGAGGAAGTGGCGGTGATGGAAGGGAGCAGCATGAATACATGGGTAGTATGGCTGGAGTCGCCGGAGGCGGTGGACGTGGGGTCCAGCGGCGGGAAGGGGGCCAGTCTGGCCGTGCTGCGGCAGGCCGGGTTGCCGGTGCCGGAGGGATTCATCATCACGACGGCTGCCTATCGCTATTTACGGGATTACGGGGTTCGCTCGGAGAAGCGGTTTGTGGAGCTATTGCGGCAGAGTTACGAGCGGTTGGGTCGGGGCCGGGTAGCGGTGCGTTCCAGTGCGACAGGGGAAGATGCCGCCGAGACGAGTTTCGCCGGGCAGCAGGAGACGATCCTGGGGGTCGAGGGCGAGGACGCGTTGTTGGAGGCGGTTGAGCGGTGCTGGCGGTCGCTGCAAGGGGAGCGGGCGGCGGCTTATCGCAGCCGGCAAGGGGTCGATGAGCAGCAGATGGCGATGGCCGTGGTTGTCCAACGACTCATCGAGGCGGAGGTGGCGGGTGTGCTGTTCACACGCAATCCGCTGGATCCGGACAGACGGACCATGCTGGTGGAAGCCTCGTGGGGACTGGGGGAAGCGGTGGTGTCTGGGCGGGTGCAACCGGACCGCTTCGTGCTGGAGTGGGACAGCGGCCGGGTGCGGGAGCAGCAACTGGGGATCAAAGCGATCCGGCGGACGGCACACGGGGAAGAACACGTACCGGCGCAAGAGCAGCAGCGGTACTGTCTGGACGAGGCGGCGTTAGCCCAGTTGGCGGCTTTGGGCCGGCAGGTGGAGGCTTACTACGGCGCACCGCGGGATGTGGAGTGGGCGTGGTGCCAGGGACGGCTCTATCTGTTGCAAGCCCGTCCCATCACCACCGCCGATGCCGCCGAGCGGGAACGCCTGCGTCAGGAAGAGATCGCCCGCCTGCGGCAGCTTGCGGGAACACAGCCGGCCGTCTGGGTCCGCTACAACCTCAGCGAAATTTTGCCGGAACCGACACCGATGAGCTGGTCGGTCGTCAGCCGGCTTCTGGCGGCAGATGGGGGATTCGGGGCGATGAACCGCGCCCTGGGGGCGGAGCCGGACCCGGCGCTGGGATCACAATCGGCCTTCGATCTGGTCGCGGGGCGGCCCATGCTGAACCTGGCGCGCCTCCCCCGCTTGCAATCGCCGCATCCCCCGTTCGACTATCCCCTGGACGAGTACAAGGCCCATCCGGAGCGTGCCCTGGACCCCAAGCCGCGGATTCAACCTCTGGCGGGTCAGGGATGCCTGCTGGGATTGCTTCGCTTGCCCGTGACGGTGTGGCGCCTGTTCCGTCAGAAGGCGGCGGTGCAACGCCAGATGGCGGATTATCCCCCGCGGATGGAGGCGTTGAGCCGGGCCTTCGCCGAGGAATGCCAGCAGGCGCTGCGGCAGGATCGGTCGGCACTCCCGCCGGCGGAGGTCCACCGCCAGTTGCTGGCCTGGATCGAGCGGACCCTGGTTGCATTCGCGTCGGAAAGCCTCAAGGCCACGGTATTCGCCGACACGCTCTGGAATGAGCTGAGCGTGTTGTTGGACCAGCGCCTAGGAGGGGCGGAGGCGGCGCGAGCGGCAATCGGGCGGCTGGCCTTGGGAGCGCGTCCCCCGGCAGAGGCGGACCTGGCCCAGGCGTTGGAACACCTGCAAAACGGGTTGCTGAGCCGCGAAGAATTTTTGGCACGGTTTGGCCACCGCGGGCCGCACGAAATGGAGCTGGCCCAGCCCCGCTGGCGGGAACAGCCCCAGTTGCTGGACGCACTGCTAGCACCGCGGGCCGCCTCCGCTTCCCCCCTTGCCCCTTCGGTTCCTTCTTCCTCCTTGCCCCGACGGGATCGACTGGCGGAGGAAACCCTGGCATCCGCGGTCGGGGAGGAAGTCTTCGCCAATGCCCGGCTGAGCGGTCCGTTGCGGGATCGCTGCCAGCATCTGGTGGAGCAGTTACGCCTGTTTCTGGGCTGGCGCGAAGCCGCCAAGCACTACCTGATGCTGGGCTATGCGGTGATCCGCGAGCATCTGCTGGAGCTGGACCGCCGCTTCGGCTTGCAGGGGGGGATTTTCTATCTCACTCTGGCGGATTTACCCCGGCTGCTGGCCGGCGAGAATCTGCGCGGCGAGATCGCGGCGGCCCGGCGGCGCCGGCAGGCTCTTCTGTCCTTGGAAGTGCCGCCGGTATTGTTTTCGGATGATCTCGAAGCCATCGGTCGGCCTGTACCGCTCCCTGCGGGGGCGGAGCTGTTCCAAGGGGTGCCGCTGTCAGCAGGGATCGCGGAAGGAGCGGCCTTGGTTCTCACGGAACCGGCGGCTGCCCCCCCGAACCAGCAGGGCTACATCCTTGTCTGCCCCTCGACGGACCCGGCTTGGGTGCCGCTCTTTGCCCAGGCCAAGGGTTTGATCATGGAAACCGGCGGCGTCCTCTCCCACGGGGCCATCGTGGCCCGCGAGTTTGGCTTGCCGGCGGTCGCAGGGCTGCCCCACATCACCCGGCAGATTCGCACGGGCGAACGCCTGCGCGTTGAGGGGGGAAGCGGACGCGTGGTCCGCTTGGGACCAGCAGGCGGCTGATCGGCGGATCAGGAAGGAAACCCGGATCGGCGGTGCACGGCCCGATGGCGGATGCGAAAGATCGCCGCTCCGGAGCGGCTGGTTCTACGTGACTAGCGCCCAGCGGGGGTTCAGGGTTGTCCACGGTAATCCTGGGGGGCAATCCGCAGGAGGGTGAAGGGATAGATGATGGTGGCGTAGAGGGTGCCATCGCGGGCCATGTGGAGGGCCATGTGCACGTGCAGCGGGGTGATGGTGCCGTCCGGCAGGGTATGGAAGCCGTGGCTCCAGGGTTTGGGCTTGCCGTGGGCATCGTGGAACTGGAACCAATCCTTGTTGCGGACGGCGATCACGCCGTGATCCACGGTTTGGTTTCGAGCTGGGTCATAGCTGACCAGGTGGTGCAGGTAGCCTTTGCCAAAGCCGGTGTCATTGTCCACACGGATGAGCACATAGACCTTGCCGTCATGGCCGACGATGAGGGAGCCGCGGGAATCGAAGCCTTTCCCTGGCAACAGCCGGCCGAGGTCGGCGACAGGAACGCTGGGACCGGCGGCGGTCAGGTCGATGCGGAAGAGGCGGGAATCCGACATGCGAATCAGGTAGGCTGTTTTGCTGTCTGCAGTCTTCGCCCAGCATGCCGGACCGAGCTTATCATCGGCACGCCCGACCGGCTGGCCATTAGATGCCAGTGTGAGATACTCCAGCTTGCGGGTTTTGGGATCGTAGCGGATGAGTTGAAAGTCCCGGCTCAGGACTACGGCGCGGTTCTGGGCGTCCAGAAGCGTCTGAGCGTAAGGGGTGAGGCGGAGTTTGGGGTCCGGCTCATGATAGCGGCGGGTTTTCAGGTCCAGGATCATCCAGTGATGCTCTTCGCAGGTGACGACATAGACCAGGCCGGCGTCCTCGTCGGCTGTCACGTCATTGACACCTTCTCCCGGATAGGGCATGCCCAGGCATTCGGCCTTGTCGGTCTTGGGATCGTACACGATGACGTAACCGCCGGGGTAATCGGCGGTGTCCTCCTTGCCCCGACGGTAGCCCTGCTTGCTGCCGACGTAGATTTTGCCGGAAGGGGCCACGAAGTTCCGCGTGTGTATCTTGGCCTGAGCGGCATAGGTGGGCTTGGCTGGTGTGGGCAGGCCGCAGACCTTGTTCACATCCACGACGATCCGCTGGCGCTCTGTCACCGGATCGAATTCGACCAAGTAAGCGTTGAAGCCATAAGCGGCGGTGCCGACGTAGATTTTGCCGTTGTGCCCCTCGCAGAGGGAAAAGTAGCCGGATTCATCGGTGTGGGTTTCCGGCAGAATGTGGTAGGCTTTTCCCCATACATAGCGGAAGGGGGCCTTGGCGGGCGGAGCGGGCGGGGCAGCCGGCGCCTGAACCGAGGCGGGCCGGAGCGGGGGCCCGGCATCTGCCAGGCCTGGCGTCGCCGGTGGGGCGGCGGCCTGCAGCCCAGGACTGCCCATTTCAGACGGTACGAAGGGCAGGAGCAGGACAAGACCCGCCGGCAGATACCAGAGGGCTTTCGGCACCAGGCGGTCAGCGAGCGATTTCATGGGTGGTTCCTCCGAAGAACAAGACAGTCAGGGAGAGGTCAGTCAAACTTCGGGTGGTTCCAGGACATTCGGCAGCGCGGCGTTGGCAGCGTGCATGGGGCAGCGGGCATCCGGCAGTGCGGGAGGGAAGGTCCGGCAGCACGGGAAGGGAAAGCTCGTGCTGGGGGAGGGCGCCGTCCGTTGGCCGCCCTGGGTGCTGATGCGGACTGACGGCAAACTACCGGTCGATCAGCAGCATATCCGCGACATCGAGCGGCACGTTCAGGCGCAGCCCCTCCGGCGTCTGGGTATATTGTAACTCGCCCCGTTCGACGGAGCGGATGCGGCGTACCTGGGGCAGATCGCGGATGAGCACATTCAGTTGGGGGATCGGCCGGCCGCTCCAGTTGATCAGGGGGATGGCCAGGCGGGCCGGCTGACCCTGAAGCGCGGGCGTGTCGATGCAAGTGGTTTCCACCAGTTCCGCCTCGACGAGCACGGGGCGGAGACGGGCATCGTCCGGGGGCAGGAAGTCCTCCACCAGGCGGGCGCGGAGGTGGCGATCCAATTGGGTGGGGAGGAAGTGGGCGTAGCTGTGGGGAGAAGCGCCGCGATCCACGGGGCGCAGAGGCAGGCCGCTACGCAGATACGCCTGGCCGGGGAGGAAAGCGAAGAGCACGGCGCGCCCCCGTCCATGTCGCTGGACTGTCACCGCTGGGGTGCCATCGCGGAACCGGCCGGCCACCTGCGCCGTCTTGACCGTCAACGCTTGCTTCCAGGCCACTACCGGGACTTTCTCGATGCGGCGGTGGGGTTCCCCTTGTCCCCCGGCGCCTGCTTTCCCCGCCTCAGCTTTCCCGGCCTCGGCCTTCCCCCGTAGAAGGGAGCCATCCCAACTGGCATAGTCCCACGGTTCATAGCGGGGCAGGTCCTGCTTGGCGAAGAAGGGGGCGTTGGGGTTGCCGTGCAAGTAGCGCGGGACCAAAGCGGGGTCCGTTTGGATTGGGCCGCTCTCGACGCCGTAGAGGACCGCCGCGGCAGGATTGTCTTTCTGGAACTCATTGCGGAAGCCGCCGCCGCACAGGGCGACGAGCGTTCCGCCGGCTTCCACCCACTTCTGCAAGGCGGCCAGGCAGCGCGAGTGCAGATACTGCTGCGTCACATAAATGACCGCGTAGTCCTGGGCGCGGCCTTCGATGACGTCGTCTTCACTCAGGAAATCGACTGGCACCTGGGCATGCCGCAGGGCGAAATAGAGCGCCTTGCGTTCGTTGTTGTGCAACGCCAGGGAGAAGTTGTTCACGCCGGTGATCAGCTCATCGACGCTGGACAGGAGCAAGGCGACGCGGCCCGGCCGCACCCAGCCATCGACGACATAATCCTCGAAGATGCCGGCTTCGTGGGTGCAGCGGTGGATCATCCGCCACATGGGGAGATCCTCGGTATCGACGTAGTTTTCCGTGTAGGCGACGCTCAGAGGAGTGGCGGTGAAGTAGTTGATGATCTTCGCTCCGTGGGCGATGGAGCAATAGAAGCTCTGGCGGAACTCGCGGGGGATTTGGCCGGGGGAATGCGGCATGACGTACATGTGGATGGGCAGGCGGTCGTATTTGGCCCCGGCGCGCAAGCCGCTGAGCAGATAGCCGACGACTTGCGGGCTGAACTCCGCCACCTGCCAGGCGTAGTCCTCCGTCCAGGGCATGCTCATGGCTCGCAATTTGAAGGGGCGGATGTAGTCGATCTCGCTGACCAGGTAGTTGGCATGGGGCGAATAGTTGGCGCCGGTGAGCACGCCGTGGGTCTTGTAATAGGCCGTGGCAGCGGCGTAGCGTGCCCCGCCTTTTTCCTTGGCCGCTAACTGGGAGTAGTAGAAGAGCGGATCGTTGCGGTCGCTGGTGAAGCGGATCGGCCCGTCATACTGGATGCCCCGCGCTTGCAGCCAGGCGGCGAATTCCGCATCGGTCATTTTGTCGGCGGGCAGATGGATTTCATCTCCGTAGCTGACAATGAGCACATCGCTGAGTCCCCCGGGTCGCTTGGCGACTTGCTGTTCAATCCATTTGAGATCAGTGTTGCCCCAATGGGCGATCAGGCCGCGCTTTTTCCCCTGGCCACCGACCGTGGTGTTGTCGCCGAGGGCGAGGGCCAGTTGCCGTCCTTCCACGGAGTCGCCGGCGGAGATGCCGTAGATGAGCAGCCGTTCGGGCACGCGCCCCACCGGGGGGAACTTTTTCACTTCCGCTAAAAGGTAAGCCAGTGCTTCCTTCTGGGTGCGGATGTGCGGCAGCCAGTAACGCTGCTTGAGGATGTTCGCCAAAGCCGGATTGGGATGCACGCAGCCGGGAATGTCAAAGGTGTAGGCGGTGCGCTCGGCGAGCGGAGCGCGCACAGTCACATCCTTGATGACACGGATGCCGCCCTGCCCATCGGGGACGCCGAACTCGTAGCGCAGATAAACCTCCTGGGTTTCCTTCCCCTTCGGTTTGCCACCCTGGGCTGATTTGCCACCCTGGGCAGGTTTTCCACCCTTTGGGACTTGGCCTTGCGCCGGGGGGTGGAAGTATAGCACCTGGGCCGCCCACTGCCCGGTGTTCAAAGCGTCGCACGACTGGCCGAGGGGCACCCAACCGGAGCGGTCGCCCGGCCGCAGATACTGCTCTTCGGGGATTGCCTTGGGCCAAGGGAGCAAGGGGGCAAGGTGTTCAGGCCGCACTTGCTGGGAACGGGGGCCGGCCAGTTGATAGGCGGTTTCTGTCACCGCTCGCCCTTGGCGCAACACCAGGGTGGTGGGCCAATCCCGGACGTGCACCCAATACGGCGAATGCTGGGCTTGCATCGGCGGAAGGGTGACCGCCACCGGGGCGGGGGCATCCGCGGGATTGGTGATCCGCAGGAACAGGTCCCCCTCCTGGACCAGCCAGCCGTCGAACTCTAAATACCCCGTTTTTTTCTGCCGTTCCATGCCGGCGCGATCGTTGGTCAGGCAGACCACATCGACATGGCGGCGGGCCGCCTGGCGGCGCGGCCGGCCTCCCTCCACTTGCGCCGTGGCCAGCAAGCGCAGAGTCGCAGCTCCTCCTTCTAACCGCACCTGACCCGGATGCTGCCAAACGATGTTGTCCGTCGCACTCCAGCCATAGCGCACCATCGGTTCCCGCTTGTGATTGTTGAACGCCCAGATTTTCGGGTCCTGCAAGCGGCCGCAGTCCCAGCGGGCCACCACCTTCCCTTTCTGTTCCACTTCGACCGTAAACTCGCAGGAGAAGTCATACGGCTGCTCGTAACGCACCAGCAGCTCGTAGGTGTCCTCATACGGCACGTGGATGGTCTGCTCCGCGATCGCCGTTTGACCCGGCGGCAACTGCTCCGGCGCTCCCAGGCAGGCCATGCGGGACAGGAAGGTGATGGCGAAGGTGCAGGCAAAGTAATTCTCCCGGTACGGCACAATTTCCCAGCCGGACTTGATCGTGAAGTCTTCCGCCTCGGCCAGCAGGCGGACCGGGAGGCGTTCGGAACCCGCGCCGGACCGAGCAGCAGCGTTTGGAGCGGCGGGCTGGTCCTGAGCCAGAAGGGGCGTTCTCTCCTGCCCGTTCCCATCTGCTACTTGCCCGTTCGCATCTGCCAGGAGCATGCCGACTGGTGCGGGAGCTACCTCTCCCCCTGCGAGGAGCAGACCTAGCAGGGCGGCGGTCAATGTTGCTTGGGCCAAGCGGAAACCAAGGGGCGATGGTAGCCTGGGCATGGTGCAAATCCTCGTGAGACACAGCTTGTCACATGGGGAGGGATATTACTGGGGAACCTCATGGTAATCTCACCGGAGCGGGAAAGCAAGCTAGCAAACTGTCCCTGGCGAACCAGTGAGCGGGCATCCCCATGCTACTAAGGTCTTTTCCCGGCGACACCGGCCGTTCCCAAAGTTTGTTCCCAGAGCTTCGGTTTCCTTGCACACAGACCCCAAACTTACGGCGATGGCTCAACTTTCTCCCGGATTCGGGGAGGAAAAAGTCATGAGAAATGGCGGCGGCGGGAAACAATGACTGGTGCCGTGGGTTAGACTCAATGGAGTGATGTTTGTGGGAACGGTGAGTGATCGACGCGGGTGATTCAACCGGGTCCAGAGTCTGGAACGGATCGGCGAACTCCGTGCAGGATGCGGCATCCTCGGAAACAACATGGAGCAACGGAGGGGAGGAGTCCCTGGTGTTGGCAGGCGGGTCGATCCCTCCGCTTGGGGATCCCTCCGCTTGGGACTGAAAGGGGAGGAAGTGCGATGCACGGGCCGGCGCGGTTGCTTCTTCGGGGGCTGTTCCGAGGGATAATCATCCTTTGGGGGCTGTTTCTGGGGGCGATCCTGGGGGTCGGGATGACCCTGCTGGACGGAGGGTCGCTCCTGGCCCAGCGCGCGGTGACGCAGTTTGTCGAAGACCCGACGCCGGAGCAAGTGGCCTTCTTCGAGAAGAAAATCCGGCCGGTGCTGGTGGAGCACTGTTACAAGTGCCACGCAAGCACGGCGGAGAAGGTACGGGGAGAATTGCTGCTGGACAGCCGGGCGGGTGTGCGGCAAGGGGGGGCCGGGGGAGCGATCATCGTGCCGGGCCGGCCGGACAAGAGCCGGTTGATCCAAGCACTGCGGCATACCGATCCGGACACCGCCATGCCGCCGAAGGGGAAGCTGCCGGAGGCGGTGATTGCGGATTTTGAAGCCTGGGTGCGGATGGGCGCTCCCGATCCGCGGGATGGCACCGCTGCGTCACCGAATCATAAATATGCGATCGATCCGGTCAAGGCTCGGAATCACTGGGCGTTTCAGCCGCCGCGGCGTCCCCCCGTGCCGGCGGTTCCTCCCTCCGCGGCGGGGACACCGGTGCAACCGATCGATGCCTTCGTCATCGCCGCTCGCCAGGGGAAGGGGCTGCAACCGGTGGGGTTCGCCGATCCCCGCACGCTATTGCGCCGAGTCTATTTCGATCTCATCGGCCTACCCCCGACCCCGGAGGAAGTGGAAGCCTTTCTCAACGACACTTCGCCGCAAGCCTTCGAGAAAGTGGTGGACCGCCTGCTCGCCTCGCCGCACTTCGGGGAACGCTGGGGCCGACACTGGCTCGACCTCGCCCGCTATGCCGAAAGCACAGGCAAAACCGTCAACACGAATTATCCCCACGCCTGGCGCTACCGGGATTATGTCATCGCCGCCTTCAACAACGACAAACCGTATGACCAATTCATCCGCGAACAGATTGCCGGCGACCTGCTGCCGACTGAGGACCCCAAGCTCAAGGCCGAGCGGCTCATCGCCACGGGATTTTTGGCCATCGGCCCCAAGGCGCTCAACGAGTTCAATACCTTGCAGTTTGAACTGGATGTCGCCGATGAGCAAATCGATGCCGTCACGCAGGTGTTCCTGGGACTGACCATCGCGTGTGCCCGCTGCCATGACCACAAGTTCGATCCCTTCACCCAGCGGGATTACTATGCGCTAGCCGGTATCTTCCGCAGTACACAGACCTGCTACGGTACCATTCGCCAGGTTCAAGCTCAGCGTCCCAGTCCGCTGCTGGAGTTGCCCAAGGACTGCGGCCTGCCACCGGGTACGCCGGAGAAACTCAGCGCTGCGGAGCGCGAACGCCTCCAGCGGCAGATCGAAGAGTTGAACAAGCAGATCGGGGAAAGCAACGATTTCATCCGGCGGTTGATTCTGAGCGCTCAGGTGGCGGGGATTCGCAGCCGGTTGGATTCCTTCGATGCTCAAGGGGAACCGAAACTCCTGGCGATGGGGGTGCGAGACAAGCCGCCGCCGCGGGGTTTGGGCGGGGGTCCATTCGGGCCGCGTCCAGGTCCGTTTGGGGGAGCGGGAGGCATGATGCCGCCGCCGCGGGCCAATCGCTTCACAGGCCAGACCGTCATCGGGGACAGTCCGATTTTTACCCGCGGGGAACCGGACCAGCCGACGGCGGAGGTGGTGCCGCGTGGGGTTCCCGCTCTCCTGGCCCGGCAACCGCTGCGGATTCCGGCCAACACGAGCGGCCGCCGCCAGTTGGCGGATTGGATCGCCTCCCCGGACAATCCTCTGACCGCCCGGGTGTTCGTCAATCGCGTCTGGCTGCATTTGTTTGGCCGCGGCCTGGTTCCCACGCCGGATAATTTCGGCCTGGCCGGCCAGCCGCCGACCCACCCGGAGCTGCTCGACTACCTCGCCGTCACCTTCGTCCAGGAGGACCGCTGGAGCGTCAAAAAGCTGATCAAGCGAATCGTGCTGACCGAGACCTACCGCCTGGACAGCCGCTGGGACCGCCCCAATTATGAGCGGGACCCGGACAATGCCTATCTGTGGCGGATGACGCCGCGACGGCTGGAAGCGGAGTGCCTGCGGGATGCCATGCTGGCGGTCAGCGGGGAATTGCAGCGGACGCCGCCGGTCGGTTCCCCCGTGGCCCGCGCCGGGGAAGGCCCGACCAATCTGCCGCGCTTCGGAGTCGGCAATCTGTCCCTGGCTGCCAACGATCCCCGCAACAGTCACCGCAGCATTTATCTGCCGATTCTCCGCGAGATGCTGCCGGATGCTCTCGCCCTCTTCGATGCGCCGGACCCCAGCCTCATCGTCCATGAGCGGCCCGCGACCACCGTACCGTCCCAGGCCCTGTTTTTGCTCAACAATCCCTTCGCGCTGCGCTGTGCGGATGCCCTAGCTGGCCAGATTCTCCGCTCCGGCTCCAGCGACAGCGAACGGATCCGTTGGGCGTACCTCCGCTGCTTCAGCCGCCCGCCCACCGCCGCGGAAATCCAACACGCCGAGCAGTTCCTGGCCGATTATAAGGCCCAACTGACCCGCGAACGGGTTCCCAACTACCGCAAAGAGCGCCAGGCCTGGACGGCCCTAGCCCAAGCCCTCCTGGCAAGTGCTGAGTTCCAATACCGCCGGTGACGATGGAATGCCATCGGTGGTGGGATAGCCCCCTGCTATGAGACTTCGAGGTTTCGTGATTACTCCCGCTTGGCGACCCATGACTCCACTTGATGACGACCCAGGATTCCACCTAGCGCCCCCTGACTTCATCTGGCGACTAGCGAACACGAGGAACACAAGGAGGCCAGCGATGACGCCGCATGACCCCATGGCCCGTGAGACTTCCCCAGGCCGGAATCCGGCTTGGCCCATCCTATCGCGCCGCGCTTGGTTACAAAGCACAGCGTCGGGTTTCGGTTATTTGGCGTTTGCCGCCTTGGCCTATGAGCAGGCTTTGCGCGATACCGCCGCGGCTGCCACCGAGAATCCATTGGCTCCGAAGCCGCCGCACTTTCCCCCGAAAGCCAAGCGGGTCATCTTCCTGTGCATGGACGGCGGCCCGTCCCATGTGGACACCTTCGACTACAAGCCGCGCTTGAAAGCGGATGACGGCAAAGCGCCGCCGCGGTCGGGGGGTGGAGGATTCCGCTTTGGCCGCCTGATGGCTTCGCCATTCCAGTTCCGCCAGCACGGCCAGAGCGGGCTATGGATCAGCGAGCTGTTTCCCCAGCTTGCCCGGCATGCCGACAAACTCTGCCTGCTTCACGGCATGCAGACCGATTTACCCAATCATCCCCAGGCGTTTTTGCAGATGCATTGCGGCATCTTCCAATTCCCCCGCCCCAGCATGGGCGCTTGGATTCTCTACGGTCTGGGGACGGAAAACCAGAACCTGCCGGGCTTCATCACGATCAATCCGCCGCTGGGGAATGGGGGTCCGGCCAATTACGGCGCGGCTTTCCTGCCGGCGATGTATCAGGGGACGCGGATCGGCCGGGGCTTCGGCGGTTTTGGCGGACCGGGCGGCCCGCAAGCGGTGGCCAATTTGCAGAATCCCCGTCAGTCCCTGGCGGCGCAGCGCGTGCAGCTCGATTACTTGCAACGTCTCAACCGCCAGGCGCTGGACGAGAGCGGCGGACATTCCGAGATCGAAGGCTTGATCGCCTCCTATGAGCTGGCCTTCCGCATGCAGGGTGAGCTGCCGAAGCTGCTGGACATCAGCAACGAGTCGGCGAGCACCTTGCGCTTGTACGGTTTGGACGGTCGCGGGTCCGCCGCGGCACCGGGGGGAGCGGGAGGCAATCCCGGACCAGCGCGGGCGGCGTTTGCCCAGCAATGCCTGCTGGCCCGCCGCTTCGCCGAGGCGGGCGTCCGCTT
The DNA here is from genome assembly GCF_013694095.1 of Thermogemmata fonticola. NCBI lineage: Bacteria > Pseudomonadati > Planctomycetota > Planctomycetia > Gemmatales > Gemmataceae > Thermogemmata > Thermogemmata fonticola. The sequence goes on from NZ_JACEFB010000009.1 coordinate 91,690, forward strand.
CATCGAAGTCACCCTGGGCGGATGGGACCACCATCGGAACATCAAGGAGGCGCTGGCCGCGTCCTGTGCCGCCATCGATCAGCCGATCGCCGCCCTCCTGCAAGACCTGGAACAGCGCGGTTTGCTCCGCGATACTCTTGTGCTCTGGGGCGGGGAGTTTGGCCGGACCCCCACCGCTCAAGGCGATGGCCGCGATCACAACGCCCGCGGCTTCACCATGTGGATGGCTGGCGGGGGCGTCAAAGGCGGCTTCGCCTACGGGCGCACCGATGACCACGGCTTTGAAGCCGTCGAAGGGAAAGTCCACATCCACGACTGGCACGCCACCATCCTCTACCTCCTCGGCCTCGATCATGAGAAACTGACCTACCGCCACGCGGGGCGGGACATGCGCTTGACCGACGTCAAAGGGCACGTCGTCAAGGAGATCATCGCCTAACATCTCCCAGGGGATGCCGTCCTGGAGATCAGCGCTGAGACTGCTGCATTTTCCCCAAAGGATCGAGCTTGACGCCCCAAAGGATCGATCTTCACGAAGAGGGTCCATCCCTTTTATCAAGGGGCAATCGTGGAGCTGGGGAGAACTCCAGGCCTGTCTTCCTCACCGCGATGGGAGCCGCGATGGGAGCCGAAACTTGCCGCCCGTTACCGGGGTATCCCGTAGAGGTATTCCGCATGGGTAGAGAGATTTCGTAGTGAGGTGGCGGTAGGGAACATCGGGAGGTCGTAAGGAGGATTTATGGATCGCAGGGGAACACGACGGAGCGGGCGGATCGGGGGGCTGCTGGGCGGCGTGCTGCTCGTCGGGGGGGCGTTGCTCGTCCTCCGGCCGGTGTGGGCGGACCCTCCGAGTGCAGGGGCGGCCTCTTCCAGCGGTTCCTCGGTTGCGGCGGCGCCTGCGGAATCGCCTCCATCTCTCCGGGAAGCTCCGCGGCCATTACCCGCAGCGGAGGCCGGCATCGGCCGGTTGATCCCGGATGCGGCCTGTAGGGACAGTCAGGGCCGCACAGTGCGGCTCACGGAGCTTGTGGCGGGCAGTCCGTGGACGGTGTTGGCGTTCACCAATGCCACCTGCCCGCTCTGCCGTAAGTATGCCCCGGTGCTGGCCCGCCTGGAGAAGGAGTACGCGCCGCGGGGGGTGGCCTTCGTCTTTGTCAATCCGACGCAGAAAGACAAGCCGGACGATGTGCCGTTTGCAGGCCGTTACCTTCTCGACACGCCGGGGAAGTTGCGGGCTGCCCTCGGAGCCACCTCGACCACGGAAGTTTTTGTGTTGGATCAGCGCCGGACCTTGCGCTACCGCGGCGCCGTGGATGACCAATACGGCCTGGGTTACGCCCTGGAATCGCCCCGGCAACGGTATCTGGCGGCGGCTTTGGACGAGTTGCTCGCGGGCCGCTCGCCCACGGTCGCTGCGACCACGGCGCCAGGGTGCGTGCTGGAGAAGGAAGAGGCCGCTTCCGCGCCGACCGTGCCGCTGACCTACCATGCCCGCATCGAACGCATCATCCAGGTGCATTGCCTGGAGTGCCACCGCCAGGGAGGAGTGGCGCCGTTTTCGCTGGAGACGTATGATGACGTGGCGGCCCATCGGGGGATGATCCGGCGGGTGGTGATGGAAGGCCGCATGCCTCCCTGGCTGGCTGCTCCCCCGCCGGCAGGCCAGCCCTCCCCCTTCCTCAACGACCGCCGCCTGCCCGAAGCGGACCGGCGCGACCTGCTCGCCTGGCTGGCCAGTGATCGGCCCCAGGGCGATCCCGCGGATGCCCCCTTGCCCCTGCGCTTCGCCTCCGGATGGACCATTGGACAGCCCGATGTCATCTACCAGTTGCCGCAGCCGATCGCCGTCAAGGCGGAAGGCACCATGCCGTACCAGAACGTCTTCATCGATACGGAGTTTGAAGAGGACCGTTGGGTGCAAGCGCTGGAAGTGCAGCCGACGGCGCGCGAGGTGGTCCACCACGTCCTGGTGTTCACGCTCCCGCCAGGCAGCCGCCGGATCGTGGGGGGAGAAACCACAGGCTTTTTCGCCGCCTACGTGCCGGGGAATAACAAGCTCATCTATCCGCCCGGCTACGCGAAAAAGCTGCCGAAGAAGGCCGTGCTCCGCTTCCAAATCCATTACACGCCCAACGGCAAGCCCACGACGGATCAAACCCGCCTGGGTCTGATCTTCGCCAAGGAGAAGCCGCGCTACGAAGTCCAGGTGGCTGCCATCGCCAATCTGGGTTTCCGCATTCCGCCGGGAGCTGAGAATCACGAAGTGTCTGCCCGCCTGCCCGTGCCCTTCGATGTTCGCCTGCTGGCCCTCTTTCCCCATGCCCACCTGCGCGGCAAGGCGGCGCGATACGAGCTGCGCACCCCGGACGGAACGGTGACGACCTTGCTCCACGTGCCCCGCTACGACTTCAACTGGCAGCTTGAATACCGCTTCGCCCAGCCGGTCGCCGTGCCTCGCGGCAGCACCCTCATCTACCGCGCTTGGTACGACAACAGCGCCAACAACCCCGCTAATCCGGACCCGACCCGCACGGTCCGCTGGGGCGAGCAAACCTACGACGAAATGCACCTGGGTTACGTCGAATACGTCGTGGACGGGTTGGCCGGTCGCATGGCCCTGCTTCAGGGCGGCTTGGGCGGCAATCCCGGCGGCCCGCCCCCTGCCGACGTCCGCTTCCCCCCAGAAGGGGTACCCATCCCGGAACGCTTCCAGCGCCTCTTCCAGCGCTTCGACACCAACGGCGACAAACGCATCGACCCCAAAGAGTTTGAACAACTGCCCCCCTTCCTCCAAAACGGCGTGCTGGAATACCTCCGTGCCAATCCGCCGCCCGCCCCTCCGGACAAAAAGGATTGAGCCGGGACCGCCCGCCCCTCCGAACAAAATGGATTGAAGCCGAAGGTCCGCACTTCTCTGATCGAAGCGGTGACGCCCGGTTGTTCCACCCGGCGTGGAGGGAATGATCACGGCCCGCCACGAGGAATGACGCCAACCTGGCACGGACACGCCAAGGATCACAAGGCATCATGCACGGGGTGAGAATAACAATGCTGTCTTGGCCTGAATGGGACGGGACTATCGGGAGAAACGGAGGGTCGCTCACAAGGCCAGGAGGAATTGGCGGAACGAATGCGGATTTTACCCCTGGCAGCGGGGCGAGCTGCGGCTTACAACGGCGGTATGAGCAGCCCAGAAACACTTCCCGGATTGGACCCGTTGACTTTGCTTCAGCCGCGGCGGCAGATTCACGGCATTTCCGCTGTTTTGCTGCCATTTACCGAGTCCGGGGATATTGACTGGCCGTCCCTGGCCGCCCACTGTGTGCGCACGGCGGAAGCAGGTTTGACCCCCGCGGTGAACATGGACACGGGTTACGGCCACCTGTTGACGCCGGAAGAGCGGCGGGCGGTCCTCGCGGCGGTGCGCTCGGCTTTGGGCCGCCGCCCCTTCGTCGCCGGGGCTTGGGTCACGGACACGCCGGGCGCCCCTTTGCAGCTCGATGCTTACCGCCGCGCCGTGGAGGAAATCCAGGACCACGGCGCTATCCCCGTCATCTTCCAATCCTACGGCTTGACCAGCTTGCCGGAGGACCAACTCCTGGAGGCGTATCGCCAACTGGCGCAGGTGTGCGACCAGTATCTGGCCTTCGAGCTGGGACCCGTGTTCGCGCCGTTTGGCAAAATCTATTCCCTGGAGGTGTTCCGCGAGCTGATGGGTATTCCCCAGTGCCGCGGGGCGAAACATTCGTCTTTGAGCCGCTCGCTGGAATGGCAGCGCTTGCAGGTGCGCAACCAGGTCCGCCCCGACTTCCGCATCTACACCGGCAACGACTGGGGGATCGACATGGTCATGTACGGCAGCGATTACCTGCTGGGGCTGAGCACCTGCGCTCCGGACCTGTTCGCCCGCCGCGATCGTTACTGGCGGGACGGCGACCCTGCCTTTTACGAACTCAACGACCGCTTGCAGTATCTTGGCTGGTTTGTCTTCCGCCCGCCGGTGCCTGCGTATAAACATTCCGCTGCCATGTTCCTGAAAATTCGCGGCTGGATTCCCTGCGATGCCACCCATCCCCGCAGTCCCACCCGCCCGGATTCCGACCGGGACGTTTTGCGGGACATCGCCCAGCTTCTGGGTTGCTGAACTCAGCGGAACCTCTCCCAGCTTCACGGCTGTTGCCTATCCGGTAGTTGCCTCCCGGCAGTTGTTTACCCGGTAGTTGCCTTGACGGCGGTGGGCACCGCTCGGCGGCTGAGGGACGCGACCTTTTGGAACAGCCCGCCCTTTCTGCGGTCCTTTGGCGCAGTCTGCCCTTTCTGCGGAATCTGTCAGAAAAATGCCCGATGTCGCTGGAGGGGGGAACGTCGGGAGGGGAAAAGGAACTTCAGGACTGGCGCGTGAGGCGCAGGCCGATGGGGAGCGAATCGCCGAAGAGGCGGGAGGAGTCCTCGCGGGCTTGCGTGGCCACCTCTTCGACCATGCGGAGCCAAGCGGCTGGGGCTTGCTGCTGGCGGAGGGTCTCCAGGACGCGCCGCCGGAGGGTTTCCTCCAGATCGAGTGCTCGGATGCCGCTGCGGCGGGCGAGATGGGTCAGGCAGAAGAGCCATTGATGCCGCTGCTGCTCATCAGGGGGTGTGAAGCCGAGTAGGGTTTCGACCCAGCGGCTAGCGCTTTCCGGATGGACGACGGTGTTGAGCGGGCCGTACAGCAGGACGCGCGCACCCAGGCGGGTCAGGGACCAGAAGAGGTAGGGGGGAAGGGGCGTCTTTTTCAGATCGCGCAGGAGTTGTTCCGCCAGTTGCTCTTTGGTGCGGGGGTCGAGACGTTCCAGAGCAGCGGCGGCACGCCACATTTCGATGTATTCATTGGCGGCGGGGCGGGAGAAGGCCTTGCCTTTCTGCGGCAGCAGGATAGGACGCAGGCGGGAGAAGAGTTGCTGCTGCAGCGCCGTGTTGAGGCCGCCGGCCACTCGGCGCCACATGATCCAGTATTCCGCACCGCCTTCACCCACGGCGGCCTTGTTACTGGTGGGTCCGGCGCTGGCCGCCGACATGATCAGCTTCCAGAGCGACTCCACGCGGTAGCGATCCAGCGGGTCGCCGAAGCCGGGGCGCAGGACAAACCCGCTCAGGTTGTACCAGCGGGCGAGATGGGCGGGGGACTTGCTCCGCCCTGCTGCATGGGCTTCCAGGGCGTCCCAGAGGCGGCGGCAGACCGTGGTGGGCCAGTCGCTGCGCGGGCTCTCGAGCACCTCTTCCAACTGGCGGGTCAATTCCTGGGCCGTCGGCGTGGGCGCAGGAGAAGGGCGAGCCGCCGCTTCCGCACTGGCCGAGGACGAACTCCCGGAAGCGAAGACTTGGGCAATCAGCGTCTGCGCCGCCTGGATTTTCTCTTCAGGGAAAACATCCACCAGGCGTGCCGCCCCGGCGACGTCTTCGGTCTCGGCCTCTTTACCCGGCGGTTGCAGCACTTCCCGCAGGTTAAACTCCAGACGCCAGCGATTCCCTTCGCGGGATTCGCAGAACAGTTCAAGGGTGCCGATCTCAGTACAGCGGGCCGCTAGGGTGACTGGCACCCGTTTGACACCGGCACGTTTGCCGCCGCGCAACAGGGTATGCAGAGGAGGCAAAGGGAGCAGGGCGCTGGGGGGCAAGCGCAGGAGCTGGCCAGGCTGGTCCTCGCCCCGCACCGTCGAACTGTAGAGGGGAAACAGCACCGGCTGGCCCAGGGTCAATTCCAGCACCGGCTGGGGAATGCGGATTTCCGTCCCTTCTTCCATCCGCCGCGGGACGACGCAGAGCACCGGGATGCTGTCCGGTTCGGCGGGGGAAGCATTGGGGGAAGCCGGGGGAGTAGCTTCGCTGGGGGTGGCTTGCGCGGGGGGGGAAACGCTTGCCGAAGCCGAAGCGGGCCACTCTGGGACGGACCCCTCGGCATTCAGCGCTGTTGAGTCCGTATCGGGGCGTGCGGAGCCGCCAGGCGATTTTGGGGAAGAGGAGGGAGCGGCAGGGGCTAAGTCTTCGGTGGCGATCTGGATGTAGTAGGAGCGGGGAATGCCCCCCCCGATGCGCCGCCCCCCGGTCGCTTTGAGCCAAGCGAAGTAGGCGGCCCCCCAGGCCACGGCCAGGTCCAGGGAGGGACTGGTCAGGACCAGCGGCTGCCAGGGTTGCCCGGCGGTGGCGAACCAACTCTGGAGCACTTCCAGGAGGCGCTGGCGGACGCTCGCCGGCTGGAAGACGCCGCCGTTGAACAGGATGGCATCCGGGCGGGTGTCTGGAGGCAGATGCCGCCGCAAAAAAGCGGCCAGGTGGCGGGTGATCCCCGGATCGCTGACATAAGGCAGTCCCATCTCCTGGAGACCCAAGTGGTCGTTCCCCTGCTGCGGTTCGGCCTGGAAGGGGACGTGGGGGAAGAAACCCTCGAAGAGGAATTGCCGCACCTGCTGGGGTTGCAGGGTCAGGGAGAGGGAGCCGCCGACCACGGTCCGGCCTCGTCCCATGACGGTGACGGGATATTGGGGCGGAGGCGGGTCAGCCAGCAGGGCCTCCTTGGCCAGCCGGCACGCCTGAACCAAAGCGCCAAAGCGTGCGCTGTCGAGACGCCCGCCCGGCAGGTGCGGCTCCCATTGTTTTTCCACCCAGCGGGCCAGGGCGAGGTCCATGTTATCCCCGCCGAGCAAGAGGTGATCGCCGACGGCTTCCCGGACAAAGGCGGCCTCCCCGTGCTCTTCCTCCACGCGGATCAGGGTGAAGTCGGTGGTTCCACCGCCGACATCGACGACCAGGCAGCGCATTCCCGGCCGCAACTGGGCAGCTTCCGCCGGAGCATGGGTGCCCAGCCAGGCGTAGAAGGCGGCTTGCGGTTCCTCCAGCAAGGTCACTTGCTGCAAGCCGGCGTGCCGGGCCGCTTCCGCGGTCAAGTTGCGGGCCACATCGTCGAACGAAGCCGGGACGGTGATAACTACCCGCTGCTCTTCCAGGCGTTCTTCGGGACTGCGCTGCGGTTGGCTGTTCCAGGCGTGCACCAGGTGGCGCAGGTAGCGGGCGGATGCCTCCAGGGGAGACAGACGCGGCACATCAGCAGGTGCGCCCCACGGCAAAAGCGGAGCGGTGCGATCCACCCCCGCATGGCAGAGCCACGATTTCGCGCTGGACACCTGCCGGCCGGGCACCTTGGCTCCGTGGTCGCGGGCGAAAACCCCCACCACCTCCGCGGCCCCTTTCTCCCAGGGGACATCCAAAGCTCCGGGCGGGAACTCCGTGGCGGCAGGCAGATACAGGAAAGAGGGGAGCAAAGGGCGCGCGGCCACCTCTCCCGGTGCCACCACTTGCGGGATCGGGAAGGTGTGCAACTTCGGCCCGCCAGGCGAGCGCTCCCGGCTGTCCACATAGGCAACCGCTATGTTCGTCGTGCCCAAATCGATACCGACATGATACCGTGCCATAGCCGTGGGGTGACTCCTATATCTACAAATCGCCGGGTGTTCCTTCCCGCCAGACTGCACCGTCCGGGGCTTGATACTGATGGCTGGTGTACAAGCAGCCCGCCCGCCTCTGGAAGAATCCGCCTCCCGTGCTACTGCTGTTTTAGGATGGGACATTGGCGGTGCGAACCTCAAAGCGGTCCTGCTGGCCCCATCGGGCCAACCGCTCCAGGCAATCAGCCGGCCTTTTCCCCTCTGGAAGCAACCGGACAGGTTGGCGGCAACTCTCGCGGAGCTGGCGGCGGCATTTCCACCGGCGGCGCTCTGGGCGGTAACAATGACCGGCGAGCTGTGCGATTGTTTTTCCAGCCGGCGGGAAGGCGTTTCCGCGATTTTAGATGCTGTGGAACAGGCAGCCGGTGCAGCCAGCGTGCGGGTCTGGACCACGGCCGGCCAGTTCGTGACCCCGGACAGGGCACGGCGGGAAGCGCTACGGACGGCTTCCGCCAACTGGCATGCCCTGGCCACGGCGGCGGCCCGCCGCTTCGCCCCCCACGGCTCTGCCTTGCTTTGCGACATCGGTTCGACCACCACCGACGTGATCCCCATCCTTCAGGGCCGCCCCTGCCCCAGCGGTTGGACGGATGAAGAACGCCTCCGCAGCGGGGAGCTGATCTACCGCGGCGTCCGCCGCACACCCCTGTGTGTCTTGATGCCGGAAAAAACCTGCGCGGAATGGTTCGCTACCACCCTGGACCTGTTCCTGATTGTGGGCGATCTGCCGCCGGATGCCAGCGATACAGACACGGCGGATGGCCGGCCCGCGACCCTCCCGTGCGCTTACGCCCGCCTGGCGCGCCTGTGGGGAACCGACAGCGAACGGATGCATCCGGACGCCTTGCTTCGCCTGGCCGCTCAGCTCCGCCAGCGTCTGGAAGAGGAAATCACCAGCGCCTGGACGCAGGTCTGCCAGCAGGACGGCGGAGCGCGCTGGCCGCAAACCATCCTCCTGTCCGGCAGCGGGGAATTCCTGGCGCGGCGGGTGCTGCCCCGCTTCCTCGCGCTGCACTCCCAGCAGCCGGTCCCCCGGATTCTCTCGCTCGCGGAACAGCTCGGTCCCCGGCTCTCGGCCGCAGCCCCGGCCTGGGCCGTAGCGGAATTGGCACGCCCCTCCGCCGCTTAAGCATGCGGTCTAACGGCTGCTTCCAGGATGCCCCGCCCGCGGTTGCCGCCCCCTCTGAGGTCTCCAGTGATTCCTTCTCTCCCCGCCCCGGCCTGCACCGCCGCCTACGATAATGGTGTCGGGAGTGCTGCCGCCAAAAACTTTCTGACTAATGGTCGATGAAGACCTGGGCAACTGAGGAGAAGGGCAGGATAACGAAAGCGGTCGGGGAGTTCGGAAAGGCGGGGAGCGTGGAGCGAACGCCGATCAGCGGGTCGGATGAGTGACAGGGGGATGGCATGCAGACGGTGATAATGAGTGACAGGGGGATGGCATGCAGGTGGTGGTGATTGGCGGGGGGCTGGCGGGGCTGGCCGCCACGGTGGCCCTCGCCCGGCGGGGAGTGGCGGTGACCTTGCTGGAAGCCCGCCCCCGCTTGGGAGGCCGGGCCGGCTCATTCCGCGATACTCCCACCGGCCAGTGGCTGGATGTCTGCCAGCATGTGGCGATGGGGTGCTGCACGCAGCTATTGCAGTTCTTCCGCACGGTGGGGTTGCAGCATTATCTGGTGGCGCAGCCTCGCTTGGTTTTCCTGACGCCTGAAGGCCGGCATAGTTACTTTCAAGCGGCCTGCTGGCCGGCGCCGTTCCACCTCAGCCGGGCCTTGCTCGCCGCCCACTACCTGACCCCCGGCGACAAAATCCGCATCCTGCGCGGACTGGCCGCCCTGCTACGCTGCGATCCGGACGAGGACGTGCCGCTGGAACCCTGGCTGCGCACCCACGGCCAGACGGATCGCACCTTGGCCCGCTTCTGGAACACCGTGCTGGTCAGCGCCTTGAACGAACCCTGCGCCACGGCGGGACGCAAATATGCCCGCAAGGTTTTTGTCGAAGGCTTCCTCCAGCAGCGCGACGGCTGGAGGGTCCACCTTCCGATCGTACCTCTGGAGCGCCTCTACGGTTCGGAGTTGCAGGCCTTTTTTGCCCGGCATGGGGTGAGGGTCCGCCTCCAGGCCGCCGTCCGCCGTCTGCTGCTCGATCCGCTTCAACCGCGGGTCGCTGCCGTCGAACTCCGGGATGCTTCCCGCCTGCAAGCTGACCACTACATCCTGGCCGTGCCGTTCTATCGCCTGCCGGACCTGCTGCCTCCGTCCCTCTTCGAGCAGTTTCCGGTCTTGGACCGCATCCGCCAATTGGAAACCGCCCCGATCACCAGCCTGCATCTCTGGTTCGACCGACCCGTATTACCCTGGCCCCATGCTGTTGTGGTCGGCGGTGTGTCCCAGTGGCTTTTTCGCCGTCCCTTCCCCGCTGGCGTGGAGCTGAACGGCACGGAGAACTTCTCCCCAGAAAACTCCTCGCCTTCCGCGGATGGCCATTCCGCCACGGTTCTGCCCTCTCCGCAGCAGCCTGCGGTTCCGCCTGCGGTTTCCGCTGAGAGCCATTACCTTCAGGTGGTCATCAGTGCCTCGACGGCTCATCTGGCGGGGGGACATGCGGACTTGCAGCAGCGCGTCGTACAGGAACTACGGCAACTGCTCCCGGCGGCCCGGACTGCCCGCCTCCTACACGCCCGCGTCATCACGGAGCATCAAGCCACCTTCCGCCCCGTGCCGGGTGTCGATCGCTGGCGCCCGCCCCAGGCTTCGCCGCTCTCCAACCTGGCCCTCGCCGGGGATTGGACCGCCACCGGCTGGCCCGCCACCATGGAAAGCGCCGTCCGCAGCGGCTATCTGGCCGCCCAGGTCGTCTTGCAGCGAGCGGGAGAACCGTCTTGACCTCCCCGCGACTCCTCATTTCCTCATTTTGACTCTCCCCGCCAGCCTGTCCAAATAAACCAACTTTTTGGGGAAGTCCTCTGGAATTTTCGTCTATATCGGTTATGGAGCGGACTTTTGTTCGCTCAGGTGGAAACGGTGGGTGGAGCTGCGGCCAAGCCGTTGCAGAGGGGTGACCCTGAAGGAAGGCGGAGGGGCGATCATGACGGAACCATCTTCAGCCGCTCAGCGTTTGGGTGATGCAGGTTCTCCGCTGGGAACCGTCCGCATTCTTCGAGAACCTACCATCTACGTTTTGGGTCGCCAGATGCTCAACACCGAGGAGTTGCGCCGCTTCCTGGCCGATCATGGCGTCACCTGGTCCAGTGACAGCGACATCCCCGCCGAGATACTCTGCGAAACCGCAGGCCGAGTTTGCTACATGAGCTTTGCCCGACCACGACCCGGCGGCAACAAAGCTTACCTCCACCACATCAAAGAATCCGGCCACGGCTCCGTCCTCGAACACGCTGTCTGGAACTTCCTCATCACCGGCGTCAGCCGCAGCCTCACCCACGAACTGGTCCGCCACAGAGCGGGCTTTGGCTTTTCCCAACTCTCCCAGCGCTACGTCGATGAAAGCGTGGCGGAATATGTGGAGCCGGACATCATTGCCCATGACCCGGAATTGCATGCCGTCTGGCTGGAGGCGATTCAAACCGTCCACCAGGCTTACGTCCAGCTCGTCGAGCTGCTCCAGCGCAAGCTGCCAGAAATGGAGGACAAGACCCTGCGGCGCAAGCTGGCTCGTCAAGCCGCCCGAAGCGTTCTGCCCAACGCCACTGAGACCAAGATATTCATCACGGCCAACGCCCGCGCCCTGCGGCACTTCCTCGAACAACGGGGCAGCCGCCACGCCGAGCCGGAAATCCGCAAACTCGCCAATCGCCTGCTGGACATACTCCAAAAGGAAGCCCCCAACCTGTTCGGGGACTACCAGCGCGTCGATCTGGGCGACGGCACCTTCGAGATCGTCACGGCGTACCGTAAGGTGTGAAAGGGCGAGGGGTCGGCATTCCCGATAGTCCGTGCCGGTCTAGCAACGTTTGGAGAGTTGGCTGTGGCGATACGCGTAGATCGGTCTGTTTCGGCAGGGTCGGTTCTGAGGAGCTTTGAGGCCGGGCGGAAGGGGAGCACAGGTTTGTGCCCTTGCGCCGGGGGATTACTGGACGGTGACTTCGTGTTCCGCCCGGACCGCGATTTCGGTGAGTTTGGCGGCAGTGACGCCGACGCGCTCGAAGCATTCGGCCACGATGCTGTTGGGGGTGGTGAAGAGAGTGATGAGAAGGTCCAGGGGGGTGATGCGCGAGCGCCCGCAGTCTTTGGCTCGCTGAAGGGCATCGCGGAGGATGCGGATGACATTGTCTGAGAGGAATTCGCGGTTGAGCAGAAGGGGGGGAGGGGGTTCGCCGTCCGTTTGGAGGAAGAGTTCGCGGAATTGTTCGAGCAGGTTGGGGATGTCGGCACCGAGGCGGTTGGCCCATTTATGCACGCCGCTATCGGGAGCGGCGAGTAGGCCCATGAAGAGGTGCGGCGTGCGCACGCTGTCCCAATTGGTGAGACGCGCTTGGGTCAACGATTCCCGGATGGCACGGGCCGCCGCATCAGTCAGTATGTCGGACCGCAACCGTCCGCCTGCAAGGAAAATATCGTCGTCCACGGCTCGTTCCATTGGCTAACCGGGGGGTGCGGGAAGCGGTATCTGCCCCACCCGCCCGAAGACCGAGGGATTCCTACTCCGGCTAGCCGTGATTATGGCACCATCCCGCCAACTCTTCAAGCGTTTTTGCACCGCTTTTTGACGATTTTTCCTTGCTCATCAGCTTTCTGAGTTTCAGCAGGAAAAGAGAAGGGGTGGAAAGGATGGCCTGGACCGGAGAAGGGACGGCAGGGGGAGGGACCCGATCAACAGGGGAGGGGCGGAGGGGAGGCAGGAGGGGACCAGGGAAACCAGCCGCCGGTCGCCTGCCCAACTTGCCCCGGCCTGGGAAAGCGACCCCAGCGGTGGAAGGACAGGACCGCTTCCGTTACCGAGTTTCTCAGTATCCTGATCCTGGGGGTTTCCCGTTCCCCTGTCCTGACGCACGGAGGAACCTGCGTGTGACCAGAGCGACTACCTGGACCAGCCATGCTCGTTTCGGCAGGCTTTTCGGAGTGTTTTCGCTAGCGATCTCTCTGCTGGCGGCATCTCTGCCAGCTATGCCTCTGTTGGGGATGACTCCGCGAGGGATGCGGGGGCTGTCGGCCCAGCAGCCTCCCAAGGCGGCTCAAGCGGTTGTCGTCGATACCGAGGGTCAGGAAACGGCCCTTCAGCAGGTGGAATGGAGCGGCAATGTCCGGCGCCTGGCTTGGCTGGCGGACCCCAACGCCGCGGACGAAGACGGACGGCGCGGACCTTTGGCCCTGGTCATCCGCGAACCCCATTCCACGACCTTGACTCAAGGCGTGCTCACCTTCGTGCCGGTCCGGTCCTTGGCGGCGGTCGAGTTCGATTACGACCGGCAGTTCGTCACCTATCGCATCCAGGGTCTCCAGCAGGCCTTGACGGGAACCCTCCAATACCGCGGGATCAACACTTTCACCCTGGCCGGCCTGACGGCTGCGGGCGAGAAGCGGACCTTTTCCGGCGGGGTTCGGGGCGGCAAAATGTCGGCCATCCGCAGCGTGACTTTTCCGCAAGCCCAGCCACTGCAACGCCCACGGGAAGGCCTGGCCTGGAATGTCCAAATCCTCCAACCGACGGCGAACGATCCTCTCGTGCCGGCCCGCAATCTCAAGCCGCTCTTCGCTCTGGCCGGCGGGCGGGAACGCCTCCGGGACGCTCTGCCGCTGCGCAAGGCCGAGCCGCTCCCCTTCGGCCCCCAACTGCTCCGCTGGGAAATGCTCGCCCATGACCCCAACACCCACCATGCTGCCGCCGAAGTGACACTGGCTGGTCAAGGCGAACGGCTCGTCATCATCCCCCTGACCCTGCCGGAGGAAGGACAGACCGCGCAGCTCCTCGGCCTGCTAGGCGAAACCGACGCCGGCTGGAAACTCTTCCCCCTCCACACCATCCGGGTGATCACCCCTTCCAAGCGGAAAATCGAGTGACCACGGCCCTCGCATCGCAGCCGGCATGTGCCCTGAAACACTTGCCGCCTGACGGCTTTCCCATCGTGCGGCCCTTCTTCCTGGGATGCTGCACCTTGCCAGGCCAACGGCTGCGGCGATGCCTCTTTGTAACCTCTGCGCTGGGGAAATCATCCTGAACGGTGACGCTGGAACGCTGCCCTCAGGTACTACTACTGAGGTGGTACAAGGCGCAGCCGTGTGTAAAATGGCAGTGGTGATCCATGACGGGAACACCGCGAAACGACCTTTAACACGAGGAATTGACGTATGGCCAGTCCCAATGTGGTCGAATTGACCGAGCAGAATTGGCATGAGCATGTCGGCGGCGATACGCTGGTGGTGGTGGATTTCTGGGCCCCGTGGTGCGGCCCCTGTCGGGTCTTGTCGCCGATCATCGATCGCCTGGCCGACCGCTACGCGGGCAAGGTTAAGGTCGCCAAACTCAACGTCGATGAAAACCCCAATCTCGCGGTCAAATACGACGTGATGACCATTCCGCGCATCATCTTCTTCAAGGGGAGCGATCGCCCGCTCTACCAGGAAGTGGGATTGGTGTCGGAGGATCACCTGGCCCGGCTCATCGACAAGTACAAGTGAGGAGACGGCGGTTCCGGCATTGAAGGAACCGGAGGGTCGGAGTTGCCCAGGAGCCGCTGATCCTGGTCGCCGATCCTGTCCGGCTTCCGTTCACACTTGCAGCGAGCCGATGATGTCGCTGAGGCGGCGGGCGCCGAGTTGGGCCACGGCTTCCGGCAGGGCTTGGGCCAGGCGCGAGCTGACGCTGGGATCGTAAAAATGAGCGGTGCCGATCTGGACGGCGGAAGCCCCGGCCACCAGGAACTCCATAACGTCATCGAGCGTGGCAATGCCTCCGATGCCGATGACCGGCACGATGCGGCGCCGGGCAATGGCCCAGACCGCGCGTAGTGCCAACGGTTTGATCGCCGGGCCGCTCAGTCCGCCGGTGACATTGCCCAGACGCGGGCGCTGCCGCCGCCAGTCGATGGCCATCCCCAGATAGGTGTTGACGGCGCTGACGGCATCGGCTCCCCCCTCCGCTGCCGCCGCTGCGATCGCGGTGATGTCCGTCACGTTGGGCGTCAGCTTGGCGATGATCGGCACGTGGGGACAGGCCTGACGGCAGCGCTGCACGATCCGCCGCGTCCGCTCCGCATCCGTGGCAAAGTCCAATCCCCCGCTCACGTTGGGGCAGGACAGGTTCAGCTCCAGGGCGGCGATCTCCGCTCCGCGTTCCGCCACATCCGCGGCCAAAGCCACAAACTCGTCCTCGCTTTTGCCGGCAATGTTCACAATGATCGCGGTCGGCAAGGTGCGCAAATACGGCCAGTGGTGCTCCCAGAAGTGCTCCCAGCCGTCGTTGTCTAAGCCGATGGCGTTGAGCAGGCCGCAGGGGGTCTCCACGGTGCGCGGCGGGGGATTGCCCGCGCGGGGCTGCCGGGTCACCGTCTTGGGGATCAGGCCGCCCAAGTGGCGGAAGTCGAGGTAGTCCTCCATCTCCCGCCCGTAACCGATGGTTCCCGAAGCCGCCAGAATCGGATTGCGCAAGCGCAAACGTCCCAGTTGGACGCTCAAATCCACCATGCTGGCTCCTCTTGGCCGGCGGAGCGATACTCCATCCTCCCACCGGAGTGGCACGCCCTCCAGTCCCGCCCGAATCTCGGACACCCCGGAGTACCCGCCTCCCGGCCTATCCGGCACCCTGGGGTATCTTACTCTCTCCTTTCTCCTCCGGGGGAGAAGAAGTAAACAGTGGGAGCAACGCCTGCACTTGGAAAACATCCAGCAAACAGTCGAACAGTATGGAGATGATTTTCCGGCAAAGCCGGAGTTGGACACCTGCGAGCGCCGTTCCTTCATTGGAGCGGTTCGGGTCGTAGGCGATAGTCCACCAGGAACTGATGGACCGCTTGCCGGTCGCGTTCCGCGGGGAGAGGGGATTGCTGGTAGCTCCGATCCAGGAGTTCCTCTAGCTCGCGGAGTTGCTGGTCGTGGAAGGTCCAGTCGAGGGCCGGGGCCGTCCCCTTCTCTTGCTGTTTCTGGGCGATCAGTTCCAGCAGGAACGGGCGCTGATACTCCTCAGCCAATTGGGGCAGAGAGGCGACGACCTCGCCGGTGCGCAACAGATGGATGCCGCTGAGGAGCACGCGGTAGGCGTACAAGACCGTCTTGAGGATTTTCGGCTGTTGTTTGTTGAGGAGCTTGCGCTGGGTGGCGAAGAAGCCGCGGTAGTGATGGTAGTGGTGCCGCGTGATGCAGCGGCGAGCCAGGGGGCGCAGCTCGTGGAGAAAATCCGCGCCGACCACGATCAGCGGGGAGAAAATCTGCTCCATCACGTAGCCGTTGTTTTTCACGAGCAGGCGCAGGTATTTCCCCAGGTCATGGCTGACCAGTTCCACTTCCGTGCTCGCCAGGTCCAGCTTCCGCTCCACGGTCTGTTCCGGGAGGTCCAGCCCGACGACTTCGCGCAGAGGCAACAGATGCGCTCCCCGCAGGTCCACATCGCTATCGGGTGAGGGGAAGCCGTAGAGGTGAGCGCCGCTGACCGTAACGAACAGAGGGCGATAGTGCTGGGTTTCCACCAGACGCCGAAGGGCCTGGAGATCAAGATCAAGCATCAACCATCCTCCGCCGTGCCCAGATCAGGAATTGATCCACCTGTCGATAGTCGGGTTGCTCCGGAAGCCGGGTTTGTTGGTAGGCTTCCTGGAACTGCTGGTTCAGGGCTAGAGCTTTCTGGTGGACCTCTTCCCAGGTGAGCAGTCCCGCCTTGATCGCCAGCAATTCCTCGCGGTGTTCCGAAACGTCGACGCGAATCTGGCCAGAACGCAGAGCGTCGATGCCGGAGTAGAGCAAGCGAATCAGATGCATGGCGTGCTTGGATTTCCAGGTTCCTGTGCGTGCGTAAGCCTTGGCCATGAGACGGAACTGACTGAGGACATAGCCGGAGTAGGTCCGATACAGGTGGCGGGACAGGAAGGCCTCCCGGATCTCGCGCAGGCGTTGAGCCACGGGGTCGGCATACAACACGCGGGGGGTCCAGAGCGTCTCCAGCACGTTCGGGTTGGCCTTCAAGGCAAGTTTGAGAAACTTTTCCAGTTCCCAATAGACCTCATCCTGGGTTTCGCAGGCGTATTCCAGTTGTTCCGGGAGTTTCCAGAGCGACCAGTGCCAGCGGGCGGGAGGCAGGTAGATGCCGCGGAGGTCGGTGTCGGAATCCTCGGTGGCCAAACCGTAAGCATGGGAACCCACCTGGCAGCAGTAGATGATCCAGGGGCGCAGATTGGCATTGGGTCGGGCGAGCTGGTCCTCGACCTCCTTGCGGCGGATGGCCAGTTCCTGGAAGAAAGCTGACACCGTCGGACCATCCGCAAAGCGTATAGTGTAAGCGTGGCGGTTGTCCTTGGGGATGTCCACGATCACGGCCACACTGCCCGGCGGGCGCACCGTGCCATCCGCAAGGGCTTTGGACACCTTCAGGACTACCTGCGTCCCCGGCGGAATGAGAAAATCCGAACGGTGATGCTGGAATGGATACTCTTCGACGGCCATCGTGGGTTTCCCCGCCCGCTTCGGCATATTGTACGCCCTGCAGTAAAGAGCCACTGATGGGGCCGAGACTTGGTATCGGCCGTTTCCAACACGCGTCCCAGGAGCCTAGCGGGCTTGACCGAACGGATGCGGGGCGACGCTTAGATTCGAGGAGTGGTAGGCCAGGGGCGGCGGGGGGGTGGTGGGGGGCGGACGGCGCGGGGGACGGACGGCGTGGGGAGAGTGGGGGAAGAGGGGGAGGGGGGAGGGCGTAGCTCAGCGGACGAGGTTGGGCAGATACTTGACGGGCAGGGTGCCGTGGCTGAGGACTTCTTCGTGGAAGCGGCCCAGATCGAAGGCGTCGCCCCGGCGGCGCTGCACCTGCTGGCGAAGGCGGTAGAAGGCCATTCGGCCCACGAAATAGGTCGAAAGCTGGACGCTATTTTGCTTGGCGCGGAGGATTTTGCCGACGGCTTCCCCCTCCGTCTGGAAGCCCCGTTCCATGAGCAGGCGGCGGGCGGTCTCATCATCCCAGTTGCTGCAATGCATGTGGTAGTCGAGCAGGGCGTTGAGCACCGCTCGCAGGTAAAACTTCAACTGATGCAGGCGCAGGGCCAGATCACCTTGGCCGTAGCCTTGATCCAGCATCATCTGTTCGGTGTAGACGGCCCAGCCTTCGGCAAAGACCCCGGAGGCGAACACCTTGCGGATGAGGGAGGGATGGCGGTTGGCATAGGCCAGTTGGACGTAGTGGCCGGGATAGGCTTCGTGGATGGTGAGAATCTGGAGCATGTGGCGGTTGTATTCGCGGAGGAAGGCTTCGATGCGCGGGGCGGGCCAATCGGCGGGGGGTGGGGCCACGGCATACAAGCTGGCGGCTTTGGGGTCCAGCGGCGGAGCGGGATTGAGATAGGCGACGGAGTAACCCCGCTGGAAGGGGGGCATCTCCACGATCTGGCAGGTGTCAGGTTCCGGCAAGGTCAGGATGCGGTTGTCGCGGATGAAGCGGCGGATGTTCTCGACGGTCCGGCGGACTTCTTCGACCAGGTCCTCGGCTTTGGGATGGTCTTTGGCTAGCTCGTCGAGCACGCTGCGGATGGTGAAGCGGCGGCCTTCGGCATCGTCGGGCGGAAGCGGCTTACCGGGAAAGAGACGGGACCAGAGCTGGCGGGCGACGTACCACATTTCCAGCTCCACGCGGTCGGCTTCGGCTTCGGCCAGGCGAAGCACTTCGGCGGCGGTCAGGCCGGCGTCCAGTTCCAGGGCCAGCTTCTGGGCGAATTTTTCCGGTCCGAGCCGCCAGTCGCCTTGGGAGCGGGGGAGAAGCTCCTGTTCCAGCCAGCGGAGGTAATCCTGCAAGGCGGTGACCGCGGCCCGGCAAGGCGTGGCCAGCGGTTCGCTTCCAGGTCTTTCCCCGGCGAGGGTGTAGATGTCCTTTTCGTAGAAGGCGATGGCGCCCTTGGTCCGCTGGATGGCGACTTCCGTCAGCACCCGCGGGGGATTGTGCAGGCTGGCCTGAGCGGCGGCGATGATCCGGGGAAGGTAGGTGATCCGCCGGGCGGCATTCTGCACGTTGCGCTCCCGTGGCAAGGTCGATTGGGTGAACAGCGCGAAGACGCTATCGGTCAGGTACTCGCCGTAGACGCGGGGATCGTAGCGGAAGCGGTCATCGTGTTCGGCTTGCCAGAGGGCGTAGTCCAGCGCGTGTTTCCAGATGGCCAGATCGATCTGGGCCGAGGGGGAGAGGCGGCGGGGGTCGATGTCCCGTTCCAGCCGTTGCCGCCAGATGCGCCACTGTTCCACGTCTTTTTGCCGGGCCGCGGGGGACAGATCATCCAAGCGGTCGTCGTGCTCGTGGTTCCCCAGTTGCGTGGCCCAATAGGGGTGCCGCTGGCATTGCTCCTGGACGTATTGCTGGAACAATTCCGCCAGCCGCTGGTCCGCTGGCTGCTGTTCTGCTGGCTGTTGTCCGGTCTGCTGTGGCCCGCTGTGCTGTTGTCCGGTTTGTTGGGGTTCGGTCATGGACAGGTCTCCCCGAAGCCCGCCGGCGCTGGGTCCGGCCGCCAGTGCCAGGGCGATTCCCAGACTTGCTGCCCGAAGGAGCCAGCGGTAGGCGTGCGGCCAACGGCGGAAGGACGAAGCGCCCCCGGAGGAAGAATCGCGTTGGGCCTTCCGGCAGGGCGGGCCAGGTGGCAGGGGCATGACATTGTCCGCTTCCAGCTCCGGCGGCAGCGGGGTAGCCGGGGGAAGAGGACGGGACAGGGGGAGCGTCGAGGGTTTCATGAACGTGTCTCCGCAGAGGGTCGAGCGACGAGGCGGACCTTGGCGCTTTGGGTGGCGGCGTCGTTGCTGGCGAGGGTGAGGGGGCCGTCCGCGAGGCGCCCGGCGGGAAAGGCGGCCTGGCGCTGGGCCGTGTAGGCTTCCACGCGGCGGTGGGCCAAGAAATGATGACCCCGGCGGCGCTCCCGCTCCGCCCGCAAGGCGCCCAGATCAAGCGGCGCGACCACGATCTTGTCCCCCGGTCCGGGGTCCGCTTGCGCCAGGATGCGGCCGTCGTAATCGACGATCATGCTGCCCCCCGGCCAGGAGAACGGCGGATAATGGGAGAGGCTGGCCCCCTGATTGGCTGCCACCACGTAGGCCATGTTCTCCAACGCCCGGCAGCGATTGACCAGCGTCCACCAATCCATCGGCGGCGTAGCACCCCAGGGGTCCATGTAAGCCGACACGCGCAGCAGCACCTCCGCTCCCTGCACCGCCAGCTCGCGGATCGCTTCGGGAAACAGCCAGTCGTAGCAGATGGCGCAGCCGAGGACGCCGATTTCGGTGGCCGTGACGGGAAAAAGCGGCTCGGTATAGCCGGGCAGATCGTGCGGGCTGGCATGCACTTCCCAGGGCAGCCAGGGGTGGACCTTGCGGTATTTCGCCAGCAATCCCTCCGGTCCGATCAGACAGGTGGTGTTGAATACGCAATCCGGGTAGCGGGGGTCCGTTTCCAGGAAGGTGCCGGTTTGGATGTACACGCCATGCTGCCGGGCCTTGCGGAGGTAGCGGTCGGTCTGCTCGTTGGGCAGGGGGACGGCGAGGCGGTCGCGCAGCTCCTCCACCGTGGGATAGATTGGGGCGGCGTGCGCAAACTCCGGGAAGACCACCAGGCGGACATCGCCGAAGGGGGCATAGCCCAGCACCGCCTGATCGATCCGCTCCAGCAGCAAGCTGACCCGCTCCGGCAGAGCCTGGCGGTCGGCCGGATTGGGCAGGTCCGTCTGGATAGCCGCAGCCCAGTAGCGCATCGCAGATTCCCGATGGCCAGAATGTGCACTGTGCAGCGCCCCTACGCGCGGCTGAATGCCTCGGCGGGAGCGAGGAGGTTCCGATTGGCAGCGTGGCTTTTCACTTGGCGAAGCGGCGATGCCCCGGTTCGCAGCGTGGCTTTTCACTTGGCGAAGCGGTAGATGCCTCGGCCGTCGGGAGCCAGCACCAGCATGTAGAGTTCGCCTGTCGCATCCTCGCCGAAGGACAGGACCGGTTTTTTCGGGTCCGGTAAGGGGCGATTGGCCACGACCCGGCCGAGTTTGTCGTCGTATTTCAAGGCCCACACCCGCGAGGTCACATAGTCCGCATACAGGTAATACCCCTGCAACTCCGGCAGGCGGCTGCCCCGATAGACGGCTCCGCCGGTGATGGACTTGCCGAGGTCATGATGGTATTCCCAGATCGGGTCGATGTACTCCGGCTTGGGTCCGCTGCCTTTGGGTCCGAAGGGGTGCAGTCCTTCGCGGCGGTTCCAGCCGTAGTTGCCTCCTTTGACGATGAGGTTGATCTCTTCGTAGAGGTTCTGGCCGACATCGCCGCACCAGAGCTGGCCGGTCGGCTTGTCGAAGGCGATCCGCCAGGGATTGCGCAAGCCGTAGGCGTAGATTTCCGGGCGGGCATCGGTTCGAACCACGAAGGGGTTGTCCGGCGGAATGGCGTAGGGCCGACCTTGTTCGCGGCGGTTGACGTCGATCCGCAGGATTTTGCCGAAGAGCGTCTTGAGATTCTGGCCGTGATCGAAAGGATCGTTGGCGGAGCCGCCGTCCCCGTGCACGATGTACAGATAGCCGTCCGGGCCAAAGAGAATGGTCCCGCCGTCGTGGTTCCAGAAGGGACGCTGGCGGTATTCGAGGATCAGCTCTTCGGAGTTGGGATCGAAGCGGGCGGGGTCTTTGGCATCCCGGCGGAAGCGCACGACCCGGTTGCGCATCTCCTCACTGGGGCGGGTGCGCTTGGGGGTGTAAAAGACGTACAGTTCCCCAGTGCGGGCAAAGTCGGGGTGGAACGCCAGACCCAGCAAGCCTTCCTCGTTGGTCCGGTCGTCGTATTGCACGCGGTCCTGGATGTCGAGGACGATCTCCGTCTTGCTCGCTTTGGGATCATTCGGGAAGGCGTGGATCACGCCGTGCTGCGTGGCCAGATAGAGGCGGTTGGAGCCGTCCCCGGCGTGGGTCAAGGCGATCGGGCGGAGCGGATTGGGTTTGCCCTCCGCGGTTTCGGGGGACCAGCCGGTCAGTTGCAACTGGGGGAAGGCCAGTTCCACGCGCAGGGCCAAGGGGGTTTCATCGACCGGCTCGTTGGGCACCTGGGCGGGGACCGCCACCACGGTACCGGCGGTCATATCCGGCACCAGGATCGCCTTGCGCTGTGGATCGTAACAGATGTCTGCCGCTGCCTTGAACTTGTCGCTGAGCAAAACCGGTTTGGCTCCCGGACGGGGAATGACATACACCTGCCCCTTGGACCAACTGGAGAGGAACAGCCGGCCATGCATGTCCCAGGCTAGGCCGTCCGCCCCCTCGATGCCGCTGGCGATCTTCTCGGCGCTGCCGTCGGCCAGTTTGACGCGGAACAGGTCCCCCGTATGGAAATCGGCGACGAGCAGGAAGGAAGTGCCGTCATTGAGCAGGCCGTTGGGCGTCTTCAGGGCCGCAAACTTTTTCGTGGAAATGACTGTGGAGACGGCGCCGGTTTTCGGATGAATGCGGTACACGGCCCCGCCGCCGCCCATGAGGTCCCCGGAGTCGCTGACGTAGATCACGCCGGTCTCGGCATCGACAGCCACGTCGTTGAGGAACTGGGGCTTTTCCGGGAACTTGTCCGCCGCCACAAAGACTTCCGCCTGGGGAGTCCGAGCGTTGGCATTGATCCGCAGCAGGCGTGTCTTATCCGTGACGTAGAGCCAGTTCTGGAAGGCGGCGATGCCCTTGGGATCGTTCAAGCCGCCGACAAAAGTGCGGACCTTGCCGTTGTCCAGCACCAGGACGGCGCCGTCGCCGTCCTTATCAAACTCGCCGATCACTGTGATGAACACGCGATGGCCTGGCCCGATGCAGACGGACTCCGGATTGATCAAGCCGCTCGCCAGGGTTTTCTCCTGGGCGGCCAGCGGGGAAGTCGTTCCGGCCAGCAGCACCACCGTCAGAATCAGCGTTGGCATCCCGGAGCGCATCGCTTCCGTGAAACGTCGGCGCGGCATTCTGTTCCTCCCTGCGGAAAAAACATGATGTTGGGGCAGTTCCTGGTAGAGAAACTGCGTGGTGTTGATAGTGTCTGAAGCGTGGAGCGGCGGGGCAAGGGCCGTCGGAAAAACTGGGGCAAATCACGGGATTGTGCCGATAGTAACGGCGAGGTGCTCGCCAACGAGGAAAGGGCGGCGGTATGCTGACCGGCCGGAAGATGCGGCGCTGCGGATGGTTCTGCCTGCCTGTGGTGGGGCTAGCTGGCTGCGTCGGAGACCTTCATCCTCATCACGGACCGGCGTTCCTGGAACGGCGCTCCCCGCCGCCGCTTGCCCGGATGGCATCGGTTCCGCCACGGCAAGCCGCCTCCCCTTTTCCCAAGGAACCGGAACCCCCTCCTTTGGCCGAGCTGCCCTTGCAACCGACGGCCGACCGGGAAACGGCTTCCTCGCTTTCCCAGGCCGATGCACTTTCCGCCGCCGAGACCCCGCTGGGAAAAACGGAGGGAAGCAGCGGAGCGGAACGGGCTGACGCTGCGCGGCCAGAAGCCGGTGGGCCTCCCCGGTCCGCTTCAGATGGGCCTCCCCGGTCCGCTTCAGATTCCGGAGCGAGTTTGCCACCGCCCGCCGTTCCGCTTCCCGAGGCTGCTCCGCTGCCGGCCGCACCCTTGACCCTGGATCAGATTATCCACGCGACCCTTTGGGCGGACCCGTTTCTGCGGGCTGGTTTTGAGAGCATACCCCAGGCACAAGCCGACGCCTTGACCGCCTCCTTGCTGCCCAATCCCCAGTTGATCATCAGCCAAACGCTCCTGCCCTTGACCCGCCCTTTCACTCCGGACAAGGAAGGGGGGCCGCCGCAGTTGGATGTGGGCATCCGCTACCCGATCGACTGGTTCCTCTTCGGCAAGCGGGTGGCAGCATTGCAGAGTGCCGCCTTGGGCGTGCGCGTGGCGGAGGCGGAGTTTGCCAACGTTGTCCGGCAGCGGGTCCTGGAAGCGGCCCTGCGCTACTACGATCTGCTGGAAGCGAAGGCGTTGGTGGAGTTGGCGGCCCAGGATGTGGAAAACCTGCGGCGGATCGAGGAGATCACGGCCAAAGCGGTGGCTGGCGGCGGACGCCCGCGGGTGGAATTGCAGCGGGTCCAACTCGACCGTTTGCGCGCCGAACAAGGACTGCGCGAGGCAGAAAAGAATCGCGTAGCCGCCGCGGCCCGCTTGCGCGCGGTCTTGGGACAAAGCGCAGCCGACCCCGCTTTCGATGTCGCCGGCGATATTCGGGAGGTGTCCATTCCGGTGCTGCCCTCCGCTGAAGAAGCCTATGCCCTGGCGGTGGAAGAACGCCCGGACCTGGCGGCCCTGCGCCTGCGCGTGCAGCAAGCCGAGGCGAACCAGCTCGTCGAACAGCGCAAAGCCTGGCCGGATGTTACCCCCTTCCTCGGTTACACCCGCCAGTTCCAGCGCCGGGCAATGGCCATGCCGGATGCCAGCTCCTTCGGCTTCGGCCTGGAAGCCTCTTTGCCCGTCTTCGACCGCAATCAGGGGAATCGCCTGAAGGCCCAGTCTGTGACAGCACAGAGTCAGTATCAATTGCAGGCAGCGTTGGCGGGGCTGCGGGCGGAGGTGGAACAGGCGGCCCAGGAAGTGCGCACCGCCGCGGCCAATGCCCGCACTGTGGCGGAGGAACAGTTGAAACTCGCCGCCGAGGTCCGCGATAGCATCGCCAGGGCCTACGAGGCCGGGGGCCGGCCCCTCCTGGATGTCCTGGATGCCCAGCGGAACTACCGGGAAACTTACCGCCTTTACATCACCAGCCGGGCAGCCTTGGCTCGTGCCATCGCCCAATTCAATGCCGCGGTCAACCGCCGTCTCCTGCCCTAGCTTCGTCTGGCTTTGGGCGAGCAGGACAAAGAGCGCGCACTGGCCCTGCCTGGGACAACCGGCTTCGGCAAGCCCTTGTCTCGATGTGGCAAGCTACTGGCCCCTGGCCGGGAAGCGGACGGCTCGTGTTGGCCGAACGTCCAGCCGCCGGGCATAGTTCCAGGGCCGCATTCCGTGGTCGTGGGACAGGGGCGCGTCAGCGGCGCGGTTCGGAATCAGGCATCAAGGCCGGGCAGCTTCCAAAGCGTTCCGCACAGGACCCTGGATGGGGCTGAGCAGGTTGTTGAGTTCCCGGTAGGACAGTCGGGTGCTCTGCTCGCGGCTGCTTGCCTGGCGGAAGTCATCGGCGGCGCGGTCCCGCTGGCCGAGCATCCAGTGGGCGGCGCCGAGGTAGTACCACGCGACGGGATCGCTGGGGTCGTGGAGCAGCGCCTGTTCCGCGGCTTGGGCGGCCTGGGGGAAGCGTCCCTGGCGGTAGGCCTGGATGGCCTGGTGGAGGTGGGAGCGGGCCAGTTGCGGGTTTGTGGGTTGCTCCTGGGGCGGCCGGCGCAGGGGCGCGAGAGGATCGTGGACAGCGAGGCGGGCTTGCTCAGCCAGGGCGACCCAGGAACGCTGGGCTTGGCGGGCCGGTTCATAGGCGGGGCTTTGCCGGGCCTGGTCCAGGTGCGCCAGGGCTTCCGCCGGCTGTTGGGCCAGGACGGCGGCCAGTGCCAGCAGCACGTGGGCCTGCGCCGCTTCCTCCGAGGCGGGATCGGCCCGTTGGAGCACTTTGCGGGCGGCTTGTTGGGCGGCGGGAACGTCGGCGGGCCGGCGGGCTTCCGCCAGCAGTTGCAGCCAGAGCTGGAGCAGCTCGGCGTCGCTCGGAGTCTGGGCCAGCTTCTGCCGCAGGTTCTCCTGCTGCTGTTGGGCCTGACGCAGCTCCGCTTGTAGTTCCTGCTCCCGCTTCTGGGCGGCGGCTTGCAACTGCTCCCGCAGCCGTTTCTGCTCCGCGGCCGCTTGCTCCTGCAAACTCCGGCGTTCTTTGGCAAAGGCGTCCGCCTGCTGTTGCACCTGCTGTTGCAAGCGCTGGAGGGCAGCCGTCAGGGTGCGCTTGTCCTCTTGCAGTTGCCGCAGTTGCTGCACGTCCGGCTTGCTGTTAAGCAGGGCGATGGCACGGCGCTGGGCTTCCAGCAGAGCGGCGGGATCGTACTGATCCGCCAGGAGGCGGGCCGCTTGCAGCTCCTTGGCCAACGCGAGCAGTTGCTGCTGGAACTGCTGCGCCTGCTTTTCCAGATTCTGCCGTTGTGTGAGGCTGGCTTGCAGTTCCTTGTCCAGCTTTTGCATCTGTTGGCGGACCTGAGCCAGGTCAGCCTCCAGCTTCTTGCGCTGGTCCCCGGCGTTGCGCAGTTCCTTTTCGACTTCCTCTCGCCGGGCGAGGGCCGTACGCAGGTCGTCCTGCACTTTGGTGAGGTTCTTTTCCAGTTGTTGCCGCTCGGTTTCCAATTGCTTGCGGGTCTCGGCGGCGGCTTGCAAAGTTCGCTCCACCTGCTGGAGCCGGCTTTGGACCTGCTGGAGTTGCTGGGCGGTCTGTTGCGCTTGCTGGGCGAGGCGCTGGTTTTCATCATCCTTGAGGCGGGCGGCCTCCTGGGTTTGGTTCAGTTGCTGCTGGGCCTGTTCGAGTTGTTGCCGGGCTTGGGTCAATTCTGTGGACAGAGCAGTGAGGCGTTGTTCGGCTTCGCGGTTGCGGCTTTCCAGAGCGGCGGTCGGGCCGATGGCGCCCGTGAAGTAAAGGGCAGCTCCCACTCCGACAGGCAGGGCCAAACCGAGCAGGGTCCCTCCGACCCAAGCTCCGAAGCGGCTGGCGGCGGGAGCAGGGGCCGCTCGGCGGCGCAGGTCCTCGGCTTCCGGCGGCGGAGCAGCCAGACTGGACGGGATCGGGGCCGCTGCTGGGACCGAGGCGGCCTGAGCTTCGGCGGCGATCTCCTGCGGTGTAGGACGCGACAGAATCGCCGAACTGCTCGGCTTGATCACCGCGGAGCGCGGACCGGAGGGAACCGCCGGCTCACCGCTGAAGAGATCGGAAGACGGGGTGGCCACCGGCGCTTCCTCGACGCTCCATTCGATGATGCCGCTGTCGGTCGGCTGGACCGTGGGTTTGGGGCTGGGGTGAGCTGGGGGAGCCGCCGTCCCGCCGAGCAGCTCCGTGCCTGCTTGGAAATCGAAGTCCGCGTCGAAGATGCTGGAGGGATCGCGCGGCGGAGGCGGAACCGCCGAGAGGATATGCTCCTGCGGGTCCTCGACGTACATTTCCGGGATGGTCGCTTCCGAGGGGGGCTGACGGCGGACCGGGGATGGCAGAATGTCCGAGGACGCGGCCTTTTCCGCCTCCTCCAGTTCCTTGGGGACCGGGCCAAGGTCCACGTCGATGTCGAAGCCGGACTCCGTGGACGAACCGGGGCGCAGGGTCCGTCCCACACCGGGGTTGGGAATGTGGACGGCGGAGGAATGGTGGCCCGGTTGCATCAGGTCCGCCAAAATGTTGGAGGCTTCCGGCATGGGGAGCGGGGCGGCACCGTAATCCGGGGCATCCGACGGCGGCTGAAGCTGACCGCTGGAAATGTCCTCAGCCAGTGGCGGAGCGGAAGCGGAACCCGACGGCGGCCGGCGCATTCCCCCCAGGAAGGACAACGCGCTGTCCTCTCCTTCCGACCAGGCCGGACGCGCACTGTGGATGTTCGAGCTTTCCGTGCCCGGAGGGGTCAGGAACGGCCCGAAGAGATTGGAGCTTTCCGCAGCCGGTCCCGGCGGCGGGGCCGAAGCATGGATATCCGAGCTGACTTCCCCACCCGATGGAGCTGCGGCTAAAGAGGCCGCCGAGGCTGTTTCTTCGTTCCCTGCCAACGGGGGAACAGTTGGGGCAGCGGGAAGCGGTGCCTCGGTTCCTTCCGGCGGTTGGCTCGCCGCAGGGAGATCGACAGCGGGTGGAGCCACGGCCTGCGGATCGACAGGGCCTTCTGCCCCCAGCTCCACGTCCTCAGCCAGCGGAACTTCTTCGGCTTCCGGCAGCTCACTTCCTGCGGACGAAGAAGCATCGCGGGACGAAGCCGCAGACGATGGAGGCGAACCGACGAAGCTTTCCGCTCCAGCCGTCCAGGCACTGGTTGGACGAATTGGATGAGCCGAGGCGGAAGTTACACTCCCTGGCCCAGGAGGCGGGGCATCCAGGGGGATAGCGGCCTCATCTTCCCAAGCGGAGGCGGCCGGAGGGGATGGCTCCGCGGCCTGATCAGCCGGTGGGCCTGCCGTCGCCGCGAAAAGATCGGCTAGCTCCGGGGGCAATTCGCCGGGCGAAGCCGCCGGGAGGAACTCCGGCCCCGTTCCCGCCGTTGGCTCTGGCTCAGGCTGTCTTTCCGCTTGTCTTTCCGAAGGGGGAACATCGGATGGCTGATTCATGATCGCTCCACTCCCTGCCCTGACTGATATGGGATAATGGTCCGGCTTGGTTCCGCTGCGGAACCGCGGCCTGGCGGAGCTTCCCTGCTTCTGAATCCCGTTCCCGGCCGTCATCCTTCAAGGCGTGCGCCAAGGGGATTGACTCCATTGTCTGTGCGTGGCTGAGGCGATGCAATGGTTTTTTACCACATTTTCCCCCTCCTTGGTGCTCCTCGTCGGGGAATCGGAAGAATTGGGACGCGGACTTGTTGGCGGAGGTGAAATTTTGCCGCTTCACTCGCAAAAGCAGGAGGCCGCCGGGGCTGCGGTTTCCCCCTTGCCTGGAAAGCGGGCAGGGATGCCAACAAGCGCGACAGAAGGAGGAAGACCAACCTTGCCGGTGACTGAAGACGGGGATCGGGATGAGGGACGGCAATCCCGCGTTGGCTCGAAGGGGAGAAGGTGGAGGGGAAAGTTGGCTCCGAGGCGGCACAGGGTTTGCTCCGATCTTCGGCACGGGCAGGGAAAGCCGCGAGGACCTGGGAGATGTCAGCGGCTGACCCCTCCTGGCGTGGGGAACGGGGTAGTTGGCCCGCTGGCGGTGAGGATTCGATCGTGCAACCGCTTTTCGATGCAGTCTGTGGTGAGGTCGTGCGGAGCGATGACGAAGTGGTGGAGCTGTCGCTTTTGCTGCCGCGCTGGCAAATCCTGGCTCTGGAAGAGGCCGCCCACCGCTGGGGTATGACCACGGGCCAATTCATCCGCAAGCTGCTGGCTGAAGTGCTGGCCGCTCCCCCCGCCCTGCCGCCGGATTGGCAGTGAGACCCTCCTGACACGGGGCCGATCCGATCCCCCGGCGCAAGCCGTTCAGAGGGTTTTCAAGTACTCGATCAAGTCCCAGCGTTGGGATTCGGTCAAAGAGTCGCCGTAGGTATGGCCGGCGTTGCTCCGCCCCGGCTGGGTGGTGTCGTAGATTTTGCGGCGCTCGATGGGGGGCAAGTTGGGATCAGGGGGTTGGGTCAGTTCGGTGAATTTCCAGCCGACGCGGAGGGTGTCGTAATCCTCGACCTCGGTGCGGAAGGAGCGGGTAAAGCGGCGGGGGCGCGCGCTGGATTTGAGCACGTGATAGAGCGTCGGGACGCTGCCGTTGTGGAAATACGGTGCGGTGGCCCAGATGCCGTCGAGCGGCGGGGCCTGGTAGCCGTCGGTCCAACGCAGGCGCTTGCCCCGGAAGAACCAGCCATCCGCTTCTTGCCCGAACCAGGAGCGGGAGTAAGCCTCGCCGTAAGCGATGCTGACCGCGGCATGACGCTGGGGATCGGTGCCGATCTCCTCCAGGGGAATGATTTTGTTCGGGTAGGTCCCGTTCGGGCCGTAGGTGCCGTGGCAGCGGGCACAGTGCTGGCGGAAGATGGCTTCTCCCCGGCGGGCCTTGGCCGAGTCGATGGGGAAGGGGTACTTGGGCGGCTCCAGGCTCAGCAGGTACTGCTGAATGTCGCGGAAGGCCGGTTCCGCCCGGTGGAAATCCGCGGGAGCGGTCAAGGGGTGCATCATGAATTGCATGAGGGTGCGCACGCTGCGGCTGTCCATGCCGCCGGTGTAGTAAAGCGTTTGCTTCTTTTTCATCAGCCACCAGGCGGGAACGTCGGCGCAACTGTCGTCGCGCAGGCCGAGGTTTTGCCACTGGCTGCGGAGTGTCAGGTCAGGCTGGCGCCAGCCGAGCAGATAGACGCCGAAGGCATCCGCCTCATTCGTGCCGCGGACATTGCAGAAGGTGAAGGGCAGCTTGACAGGGCGGCCGTCGGCCCGGAACAACTCCTCGAAAAGCGCCTGAATGTCCAGGGTGTGATTCCCCAATCCGATATAGCTTTGGCCGAAGAGGGAGCTGCCGTGGCAGAGCATGCAGTCGATGGCGATAGCGGGACGGAGGAGAATCTGGCCGCGGCGCAGACCCATCGGCAGGCCGTCGTTTGGGTAGGGGGCCGGGTGCAGGCCGTAGCGCTGCCGGAAGGCGGCGGCATAATCGGCGGGTTTTTCCGGCACGCCCCATTGCTGCCAGGCCCGCTCCACGGAGTGCACGCTCCAGAAACCCGGAACGAAAGCCGTGCGCGTCAACGCCTGGTAGCCCCGCTCCACGGCGGCCTGGCTCTCGGCTCGCCGGTCGGCGCTGCGCGAATCCTCCCCCGCCACACCGGGCACGGCCAGCCACCACAGTCCAGCGCCCAGCAGCAACACGCCGCTGCCTCCGATTAGGCTCCCAAGCCGTGGCACTCCTCGCACTCTCATATGGCCCTCCCTCGGAGGCGGGAATGCAGGGGAATCTCCCCGTCTCCCGCGCGAAAATCCTGCTCGGTATCTGCCGATTCCCCCTCTTCGGTCCGTGCTCCTTGATCCCTTTTCCCTTCCCCATGGGGAACCGCCCCATTCATCATAATCCCCGCCGAGGGAGTTCTGGCAATCCTCTTTCGCTGTCCTGGCCGCCGCGGCTGGGAATGAAATCACCAGGGCATCAGCAGAGCGGTGCAAGGGAAAGGACGGAGGCATCTGAAAGGTCGAAAGCCCAAGCGGGAAGAAGCGGAAAGGGAGAAAGCGGGGTTCAAGATGAGGAGCCAAGCAGGAAGGGCCAGACGAAGGAGCAAGCGGAGTGGGGGAGGTAGTGGGAGAGACACTCCGGCGTCACTCCGGCAGGACGAAGGGGCTGAGGCGTCCGAAGCGATCGAGCACGGCCACGGCGGGGGCGGCCTCGCCTTCCAGGGGCAGATGGAGGGGCTGCTGCGGCTCGGAGGGGGGCGGGAGCAGGCGCGTGGTCCAGCCGCGGGCGGTGCGGTGGCGCAGGACCAGGAAACGGGTGTCGCGCGGGGGGTCGATGCGGAGCACGGGAGGCTGCTGCTGGCGGAGAAGCTGGCAGCGGGGGGGAGGAAGCTGAGTCAGTCCCAGGGGCAGGGGCGGAGCGCTCCAGTCGATGGCGGGCACCAGGGCCGCCTCGGCGTAGAGGCGGTGCAGGTGGTCGGCCAGCCGGTCCGGGTTGTCCCGCAGCGCCTTGATGCTGAAGTGGATGGCCCCGCTGGCTCCCCGCTGCTGGCGGATCAACGCGATCTGTTCGGCGATTTCCTGAGCGGGCCAGCCCTTGGGTCCGTTCTCGCTTGGGCGTTCCCGCACGCGGCTGGTGTACAGTCCCGGCCAGAGATGGCGGCGCTGGGTGTTCTGCTCGGCCCACCAGGCTAACAGTTTGGGAAAACTCTGCCGCGGCTGCGCGATCGGCCAGTAGAGCTGCGGGGCGAGATAGTCGCACCAGCCTTCCTGGAACCAGAGGCGGGCGTCGGCATACAGCTCGGCAAACGCATCCAGCCCCGTGATGCCCGGCGGGTGATTGGGCCGCCAGATGCCAAAGGGGCTGATCCCGACTTTGACCCACGGCTTGAGGGCTTTGACTTCCCGGTAGAGGTCCCGGACAAAGGCGTTGATGGCGGCCCGCCGCCAGTCGTCCCGCCCCAGTGTTCCCCCCGCTTGGCGGTACTTTTGCCAGGTATCCTCGTCGGGAAAGAGCAGGAGTTGGCCGTCCGGGCCGCGCTCGCGGTAGGGGTAAAAGTAATCGTCAATGTGGACGCCGTCGATGTCGTAGCGCCGCACCACATCCCGAATGACGGCCAACGTGTGCGCTGCCACCTCCGGATGCGTCGGGTTCATCCACTGATGGGTCCCGTAAGTTTTGATCCACTCCGGCCGGCGGCGGATGAGATGCTTGTCGCTGATGGGAGAGCGGGAGGACGGGTGGCGGGCGCGATAGGGATTGAACCAGGCGTGCAATTCCAGCCCGCGGGCATGAGCGGCCGTGATGGCGAAAGCCAGGGGATCGTAACCGGGGGATTGGCCCATGCGCCCCGTGAGGAATTCGCTCCAGGGTTCGAGAGCGGATTCATACAGGGCATCGGCCATGGGGCGCACCTGGAAGATGACGGCGTTGAGGCGCAGCTCGGCGGCACGGTCCAGCAGAGCGAGCAGCTCTTGCTTCTGTTGCTCGGCGGTCAGGCCGGGCCGGCTCGGCCAGTCGATGTTGGCCACCGTGGCGATCCACACGCCGCGGAACTCCCGCGGCGGCGGAGGCACTTCCGCGGCGTCCGCAGCGGCAGCCATCGGCTCCGACGCCGAGGTTCCCCTTCCTGCGGGGAGGCGAGCTATCTCGGAACCGATCGTGGCAGCAGCGGTTCCCAGACAGGCGCTCAGCCAACCAGCGGCCAGGAGACTTGCGGCCAGTGGGAGGAAGGCCAGGGGTAAGCGGGATGGCAGGCGGCGGCGAGGAGCGGGGGCGGGCATGGGTGCTCCGAAAGCGTGGTGGAGGGAGGGCAGGTTCGAGTCGGTCCGTTTCCGCTGGGACCGGTCGATTCCGCTAGGACAGACCCGTTCCGCGGGGGCCAGCGCTGATATTTGATGTTAGGAAAGGGGTGGGGCGTTGGACACGGAAATGGCCAGGCGGTAGGCGCGACGCAAGGCGCCCAGGGCCGGCTCCGAGACGCGGGTGAGAGGATGGGCCTGGTAGCCGCGTTCTGCCAGGGCATGGAGGAAGCGATCGCGGTAGAGGCGGGAACCGAGGAATAAACCGCCGGCCAGGGCCAGCGGCACCGTAGAGGGCAAAGCGACGCGTGCCGCAGCAGTGGCAGCGATGGCGGCTAGCTCGGCGGCTCCCTCCTGGACCAGGCGATCCGCGACAGCATCGCGGCTGGCACAGTCCAGCACCACGGGCGCCAGGGCGGCCAGAGCGGCTCGATCCGCCCGGCCATAGACATATTCGATCAGTTCCTCTGGCTGGGTCAGGCCGCAGGCGGCCAGGAGGCGCTCCGTGAGCAAGGTGGCCGGGGCGCGGCCATCCGCCGCACGCAGCACGGCGCGCAGGGCAGCCTGGACCAGAGCGTAGCCGCTCCCTTCGTCTCCCAGCAGCCAGCCCCACCCGCCGGCGCGCGCGGTCTCCCCGGCCGCATTCTGAGCGAAGGCCATCGAACCGGTCCCCGCGATCACTGCCAGTCCCCAGCCTTCGGGCGTTCCGGCAGCCAGAGGGAGCACAGCATCCTCGACGACTTCCACCGCGGAAGTGCCCAAGCGCTGCTCCGCCCATTCCCGCACCAGGCGTTGTTCCGCACTCCGGCCCGCGCCGGCCAAGCCGAAACAGGCTGCCCGTACTGTCATCCCGGAGACACCGGCAGCAGCCAACGCCTCGCGCAGGGCCAGGTCCAGGGCCGCCAGTGCCGCCGAGACTCCCGCCGCGCGCAGATTGCTGGAACCGGCGGTGCCTCGCCCCAGAACTTCCCACCCGTTCCCCGCGGTTGGGAGCCGGGCGAGCAGGGCCGTGGTCTGGGTCCCGCCGCCATCGACGCCTAAGATCCACGGGCCGCCCTCGTGAACCGCACGACTCCGCGGCAGGCCGCTCAAAGCGGCGCGCACCCGCCCGCGTGCCTGACGCAGCCGTTCCCGCGCCGTCTCCACATCGAAGCCGCCCAGGTGCGCCACCAGGGCCGTCTTGACCTCCCCGCCGCAACGCTCCAGCAGCTCCGCCGCTGCCTCCCGGCTCAGACCCGTCACCTCCCGCACGATCCGATTGGCCCGCCAGCGCAGCTTCTCATTCGTCGCTTTCAGGTCCACCATGAGATGCCCGTAGGTCTTGCCCAGGCGGACCATCGCCCCGGTGGAAAGCATGTTCAAAACCAGCTTGGTCGCCGTGCCTGCCTTCAGACGGGTGGAACCACTGAGCACTTCGGGACCCACGACGGGGATGATGGCCAGGTCCACCAGCGGGATGAGTTCAGCGTCGCTATTGCAGGCCAGGCCGATGGTGAAGGCGCCGCAGCGCCGGGCATAATGCAGACCGCCGAGAACATACGGCGTGCGCCCGCTGGTGGCGATCCCCACCACCACGTCCTGCGCGCTCAGGTGCAAGCGCTGCAAATCCTGCTCTGCCGCTTCCGGATGGTCCT
The DNA here is from genome assembly GCF_013694095.1 of Thermogemmata fonticola. Classification (NCBI taxonomy): domain Bacteria; kingdom Pseudomonadati; phylum Planctomycetota; class Planctomycetia; order Gemmatales; family Gemmataceae; genus Thermogemmata; species Thermogemmata fonticola. The sequence continues at coordinate 125,512 of NZ_JACEFB010000009.1, forward strand.
CCGCCCCTTCCACTGCACGGGTCAACGCCTCGACACCTCCCGCGATGACGCCGACGACCATCTCCGGCGGGGTCTGAAATGTCGGCGGCATCTCCGTGGCGTCCAGCACGCCCAAACGGCCCGAAGTTCCCGCGCCCAGGTAAATCAATCGGCCGCCCCGTTCCAGCCGCTCGGCGATCACGGCAATCCCCTGGGCGATGGCCGGAGCTTGCGTGGCCACCGCTGGCGCGACGCGCGCATCCTCGGCGTTCATCAGCCGCACGATTTCCAACGGCGTCATCTCATCGAGGTGGGCCGAGGCGGCCAGGCGGCCTTCCGTTTGCAGATGATCCATAGCTCACGTTCCTGAATCCGTCCGACTCTGGTAGGGACTTCAGTGCCGCGGCGCCGGCCGAGGGTTTCCCCAGCGGTCAGCCAGCAAAGCCACAGCGACGGTGGTGAGCGTGCCCAGGGGCGCCCACCAGGGCCAGGCGAGCGTGGTGGACCACCAGGTGGCAGCGACGACGGCCAAGCCCGCCAGCAAGCCTAGGAGGGCCGCGGAAGCACGGGGCACGCGGCGGCGGCAGCCGAGTAGAAATAAACCCAGGATGCCGCCGGTGGTCCAGCCCGTGATGCTCAGAGCGGCATCGACCACGCTGCGTTCCAGATAGTGCGCCGCGCCGATCGCTACGGCCGCCTGGCACACTCCGCACGCGACGGTGGCCCGCCGCCCGATCCGCACTTGCTCCTCTTCGCTCAGATGGCCGAACCAGCCGCGGTAGAAGTCCCGGACCACCACCCCCGCCGAGCTGTTCAGCGAGGAGGACAGGGTGGACATGGCGGCGGCCAGCACCGCAGCCACCAGCAAACCCACGACCCCCACCGGCAGACCGTGCACAATATAGTATCCGAACACCGCATCTGCCCGTTCGGCCACCGCCGCCGGCACTTCCCAGCGGCCCTGCTGCTGGACCACCGCCAGGCTGACCCCGATGAGTAGAAACAACCCGAACTGCACCGCCACGACCAGTCCGCTGCCGATCAACGCCCAGCGCGCCGCCCGCACCGAACCGGCGCAGAGCAGACGTTGCACCGTCAGTTGGTCCGCCCCGTGGGTACCCATCGTCAGAAATGCGCCGCCGAGGATGCCCGCCCACAGGGTGTACGGCTCCCGCCAGTCCCAGCGAACGTCCCACAGTTGCAGCTTGCCCGCGCTGGCTGCCGTCGCAGACCAGCCCCCCAGGCCGCCTTCCGCCTCCGCCAGCAATAGACCCAATGCCAGCACCGCTCCCCCGATGTAAATGCACCACTGAAGGACGTCCGTCCACACCACGGCTCGCATGCCTCCCAGGCCGGTGTACAGCAGCGTGGCCACGCTCAGGACCAGAATCGACGGTACCAGCTCCCACCCCGCCAAATGTTGCAGCAGCAGGGCCGTCAGGAACAGCCGCAGTCCATCGGCCAAAGTCCGCGTCACCAGGAATAGGCCCGCCGCGCCCCGCTGTACGGCGGGACCGAAACGGGTCTGGAGCACCTCGTAGGCCGAGATGAACTGGCCGGTGAAATACAGCGGCACCAGCAGCCAGGCCACCACCATCCGCCCCAGGATCAGCCCCAAGGCCAATTGCAGGAAAGTCAGGTTTCCTCCGGCACGATAGGCCAGGCCGGGCACGCTCAGAAAGGTCACCGTGCTGGTTTCCGTCGCCACGATGGAAATCAAAAGCAACACGGCCGGAAAGCGCCGGCCCCCCAAAAAGTATTGCTGGCTACTCTGCTGCCGACGCCCAAAAGACAGGCCGACTCCCAAAGTCGCCGCGGCGTAGGCCACCACCACCGCCCCATCCCACCACGACAATGTGCTCATGATCCCTTCCGCGGCTCCGCTCGCTCAGTTGGCCAGCAACTTCCCCCTCCCCGACCTTCAACAGCCCCGGCAGGGACTGATCCCGCCGATTCGGAGGCAGCAGGAGACTGCCATTTTCCTAGCGATGGAAGCCCTGGGCGGCGGGCCAGCGGCCCGCGTGATTTGTCCGCTTCCCGGAAAGGGGAAGAGAAGGTGAACCTATTCTTCCGGCGGGGGAGGGGGACTATCGGGGACGGGAAAGGGGATGCGCCCGCGGTCCACCTCTTCAGGCCGGGCCATGAGTGTGACCAGGAGCACCTTCCGTTCCATGCCGCGCTGGACTTCCACCTCAATCACCGCTCCTGGCCGGCAGGAACAGACGTAAGCGATCACTTGCTGCGTGGTTTGCGGATGGAACTGGTTGACGCGGATGATCACATCTTGGGGTTGCAGGCCGGCACGTGCCGCCGGCTTGCCCGGTTCCACCGCCTCGATTGCCAGCGTCTCCTGATTGAGGATCACTCCCATGTAGCCCCGCCCCGTCGGGTCCGGCAGGGCGGCACTCCGTTCCGCCGGCGCGGACGGAATGGGCGTTAGCACGGGCAAGCCCCAGGCGCACCCCATCATCCCTCCCCAGATCAGACTCAGCCATGCTCCCATGATCCTTGCCCCTCCCGTCTCCTGGCTTCCAGGACGGACTCAGCACGCCGCCCAAAGCAAGGGAAAAAGAGTATTCCTACGCTCCGGCTCCTTCCGGAGATTATCCTGCGCTCCGGTCCTGGGGGGTATCTGCGGACTGTTCCCTCCTGCTACCGACCTTGTTTTTTCTCGCCCCTTGTCTTTTCTGGCCCTTCGTCTTTTCTGGCCCTTCGTCTTTTCTGGCGATCCTTCCATTGCGTCTATTCTGGCATCTCCTCCGTCCCTTGGACCTCCACTCCTTCCGTTGGACCTCCGGCGTGCGGACTCCTCGGCGAGAGTCAGGGTCTGCGGTGTGCGGTCTCCTCGGCGAGTTTCTCTCCTGGGAAGTTGTGGGACCAAAGCAGCGCGTCGTGAGGAATGCGGGCAGGTCCGGGCAGTCGGCCGTCTCAGGTGTCCTCCTGGGCCACTTCGATGACGACACAGGAGACGTTATCGCGGGACCCTTGATCTAAGGCCAACTGGCAGAGATGCTCGGCGCATTGCTGCATGTCGTCGCAGACGTTGACCTCGCGGGCCAGTTGTTCGTCGGAGACGACGCCGGTGAGGCCGTCGGTGCAGAGCAGGTAGCGGTCCCCCGCCTGCAAGGGCAGCACCTGGACCTCCGGTCCTTCGCCGACTTCTTTGCTGCCCAGGTATTTCCAGAGGACGTTGCGGAAGCGGTGCTCCTTGGCTTCGGCGGCGGAGATGGTGCGGGCTTCCACCAGGGCTTGCGCCAGGGAATGGTCCACCGTCAGTTGCTGGATGAAGCCGGGGCGGATGAGATAGGCGCGGCTGTCCCCCACGCCGGTGATGAAGAGTTCCTGGCCGCGGTTACGCCAGAAGGCCAAAACCACGGTGGTGCCCATGTTCCGCATGTCGCGTTCGGAGGCTCCCAGGGCCATGATCTCTTCGTTGGCCAGGACGATCGCGCGCCGGGTCGCTTGTTTGACCGCCTCCAGGGGCATCTGCGGCGTAATACTCTTGCGCAGCTCGCGGGGAATAATCTCGACAGCTTTGCGACTAGCAATCTCTCCCGCCGCCTGCCCTCCCATGCCATCGGCTACGATGCAGATCGTCAGCTCCGGGAACACCTTGACATCCACGGCATCCTCGTTGTTCTCGCGGTAGTTGCCGAGCAGGCTACATTTGCCGATGTGAAAGGTCCAGCCCATCGTTTCCTCCTGCGGTCGGCGCTTACCCACCCCCTTGCGGACCGGGGCACACCGCACTGTTCCACCAAGGAGGGCGGCCTGCGGAACCACACGACTGGGAAAACGCCGCGGTCAACACGCGGGGTATTGTACACCATTATAAAACATCTGCCCGCCGCTATAGTAAAAATACCATATTTTCCCCCGCCGTTGGAAGAGCAGGCGCCGCCGGTCTCCCAAACTCTCTTTACACCGCCGCGATCAGCAGAGTAAGTAGGGAACGACGGCTACGGGACGGAATGCGGGCCGTGACACCGGCAGGGGGAGAGCGGAGGCATGGACGGGCCAAACGCCGGCGCCGAGGCAGGCCGGGGCATTGTGCTGGTGCACGACTGGCTCACGGGAATGCGGGGCGGGGAAAAATGCCTGGAACCGCTCTGCCGGCGCTGGCCCCAGGCCCAGCTTTGCACCCTCTTTTACCGCCGCGGCAGTGTCTCACCCGCCATCGAACGCCTGCGCATTCGACCGAGTTGGCTCAACCGCTGGCCCGGCGTGCACCACTACTACCGCTACCTGCTCCCCTTGATGCCCCTCGCCGCCGGTTGGCGCATTCCCCGCGCCGAGCTGGTTGTCAGCTTGAGCCATGCGGTGGCCAAGTCGGCCCAGCCGCCGCCCGGAGTGCCGCACGTCTGCTATTGCTTCACGCCGATGCGTTACGCCTGGCACATGAAGGAAGCCTATTTTGCCGCCGCGCGCAATCCCTCGGCCTGGTCCTGGGGGCTGCTCCGCTGGCTGGAGCAGGTGAAGAGCGGAAGCCGGGAGCGCCTCCTGGAGGCCCTGCGCCGCTGGGACCAGGCCACCGCCGCCCGCGTCACCCATTTCCTGGCCATCAGCCACACCGTCCGCCAGCGCATCTGGGACTGCTACCGCCGCGATGCCGCCGTCATCTATCCGCCGGTCGATACCGACTTTTACACCCCCACGTTCCAGAAGCGGGAACCGTTTTACCTGATCGTCTCGGCCCTGGCGCCGTATAAGCGCTTCGATCTGGCGATCGCGGCTTGCGAGCGCTTGCGCCGGCGCTTGGTAATCATCGGGACGGGCCAGGATCGCCGCCGCCTCCAAGCCGTGGCGGGTTCTCAGACCCACTTTCTCGGCTGGCAGCCGGATGAGGTGGTGCGGGATTACCTCCGCCGGGCGCAGGCCCTGCTCTTTCCCGGCGAGGAAGATTTCGGCATCGTGCCGCTGGAAGCCCAGGCTTGCGGCTGCCCGGTCATCGGTTTTGGCCGCGGCGGCTTGACCGAAACGGTGCTGCCCCTGGGCCGCAGCCGCACGCCCACGGGGGTCTTGTTTGGCGAGCAGACCGTGGAGGCGGTCATCGAAGCGATCGTGGAGTGGGAGCGGCACCGCGAGGCGTTCGATCCACACCAGGCGCGCCGGCAGGCCTTGCGCTTCAGCCGCCAGCGCTACGAAGCTGAGATGTTCGCCTATCTGGAAGCCGTCCGTGCCGGGCGCCAGCCGACGCGCGAGGACCGCACCGCGAGAGAACCGAGCATGAGGCTGCCAGTGCCCTATTCCGCCGCAGCGTGACGGATCACTTTCCCGAACAGGCGGACGGTTGGTTCGGCCCTGTCCTTTGGTTTCGCCGGGCTGGGATTTTGCAGTTTTGCCGGAGTGGGTTTGCGGTTTCGCCGGGCTGGGATTTTGCAGTTTTGCCGGAGTGGGTTTGCGGTTTCGCCGGGCTGGGATTTTGCAGTTTTGCCGGAGTGGAGCTGCGGTTCCGCCGGGCTGGGTCTGCGGGTCAGTTGACGACGTTGCGTAAAGGCTGGCCGAGGAGAGCGCGGCGGCAGTTCTGCGCCCCCTTGACGCGCATGTCCCGCAGTCCTTCCTCGGAGTAGAACGCCGCGTGGGGGTTGATGATGAGGCGGTCGTGGCAGGGGTCGGCGGGATCGCGCCAGGCTTGCAGCAGGGGGTCATCGGGGGGCGGCGGTTCCTGGGGCAGCACGTCGAGGGCGGCGCCGCGGAGATGGCCGCGGCGTAGAGCGTCGCGCAAAGCCAGCGTGTCCACAATGGCCCCGCGGGCCGTGTTCACCAGATACGCTCCCGGCGGCAGCAGGGCCAGGGCGCGGGCGTCGATCAGATGCCGGGTTTCCTCCGTCAGCGGGCAGTAGATGCTCAGCACATAGGCTTGGGACAGCAATTCCTCCAGCGTTTCCACGCGGGTGAACCCCAGGGCTTTATCCAACCCGTCGGTGATGTACGGATCGTAGAAGACCACTTTCATGCCGAAGGCTTTGGCCCGCAGCGCCGCCGCGATGCCGATCCGCCCTAAACCCAGCGAGGCGTAGACTCGTCCCCGCAAGCGGTAGAGCGGGCCGCCGGGCTGATAGTGCCAGGCGTTGGGTTCGCCCCGCTGCAAGCGCCGGCTGTGATAGGTCACCCCCCGCACCAGGCTTAGCATCAAGGCGATGGCCGAGTCCGCAACTTCCTCCGTGCCGTAATCCGGCACGTTGGCCACCGGAATCCCCTTCTGCCGTGCGTAGCGGTAATCGACATTGTCGTATCCCACCCCGCAGCGCACGATCAACTTGCACCGCTGCAAGCGGTCGATTGTCTGCCGGCTCAGGCGGATCGTGTGGAAGAGCATGAGGGCGTCGGCCTCTTCGACCTTCCCGTGCAGCTCTTCTTCCTGATGGGCGTTGAGCATGACCACGTCGGCAATGTCCCCCAGGACTTCGCGTTCCGGGGCGGCATCATCGACCACAAAGTCCGCGATAACGACGCGATAGCGTGCCATGTCTGCATCCTTTCCCTTGCCAAGAGCGGTTCCTGGAACGGTCTCGTCTCGCCGGTTTCCTCCCCGCTCTGTCCGTGGAGTGACAGCGGTGCCGAGCCTTCGCTTCCTGGGGGAGTCGTCCTTACGCTTTCTGCGGCGGGTCCCTCTCGCGCGGGGAGCGGGCGTGCCGAACGCGTAGCCGCTGGTCGAAGCGGGGGCGTGCCGAGAGCTTCGCGGCATTCCACGACTCTCTGGGCTGCAACAGCCCTTGCTCGATAAGATAGGGGAGGAACCACGCTTGGCCGAGAGGCATGCTCCGATGTATCCCCGCAATCGCGCCCGTGAAGTCGCCCTGCAACTGCTCTTTGAACGGGATTTTCTCCCCCAGCCGTTGCCCTTCCAGGAGATTGCCTCGTTTGCGCGGACGCGCCTACGGGGACTGCCGGAGCAGGTCGAGTACTGCCTGTCACTGTACCAGGGGGTTGAGGAGCATCGCCAAGCGATTGACCAGGCTCTGACGGCGGTTTTGGAGAACTGGCGGCTCTCCCGCCTCCATCCAGCGGATCGCAATGTCCTGCGCTTGGCCGCCTTCCAGATTCTCTTCGATCCCGATCCTCAGCCGGTGCCGGTGATCATCCACGAAGCGGCGAATCTGGCCCACCGTTACGGCACAGAAGAGTCGGCCCGCTTTGTCATGGGCATCCTGGACAAACTGGCCCAGCAGCGCGCGCAGCCGTCCGCTTCTTCCTCCGCCTCCTCGCCGGCACCGCCGGCATAGCGTCCTCCCCCGCAGCGCCGGCTCGCTAGCACCGCCGGAGTGAAGCCGGATGTGTCAGGCATTTCAGGACTACGTCCTAAGCGTTTCCGGAGTATTGTGTCAGGCGTTTCCGGAGTATTGTGTCAGGCGTTTCCGGAGTACGTGTCAGGCGTTTCCGGAGGGTGTAGGTTTGGGGGGGGACTGTAGTTTTGAGGCGTGCGGTTTTGGGGCGGCGGGGCAGCCTGGAGGAGAAAGCCGAAGCGACGTTGGCCCTCACACCTTTTCGCCGCGGCGTGAGAAGTCGGTTGTGCGCCAGAGGACGGCGATCTGTTCCTGCAAGCGCTGGTGGAGGTCGAAGACGGCGTGGAAATCTTCGGGCCGGTCGCGTTCGGAGCGGCTGAGGATGCCCAGATCGATGAGTTGGTACACGATGCATCCGACGTCGTCGGTGCTGTGCACGCCCCAGCGGCGCAGGACGAGGGAAGCCAGCAGGCCGAACTGCTCCACGGCGAAGTCCACCAGTCCTTCGAGCAGCTCTTTGCCGCTGATGTGGCGTTCCCGGCTCTGGTCGCGGTGCCGCTCCAATTTCTGCTGCGTGAAGCTGACGGCGGCGCAGACGAACTCATACGCCTCGTAGGCGTAGCGACGATCCTGGCGGCACAAGTCCCAGATGCGGCTATCCACGGCGATTGATCGGCAGCGCGAGGTGAAAGGCCGGTCAGGAAGCGGCGCTCCTCCGCCTGTTCCCGCCGGTTTCACCATCGGGTGTTTTCGTCCGGTATCTCATTTTATCAACTGTCCGGCCTGGGTGGAGTTTATCGATCGTCCGGTTCGGTGGAGTCGTCCGGCAGGGGAGAGGCGGGGGGAGTGGGGGTGGGCCGTGCGCTTTGGCCCGATCGCGGGTTATGGAGGACCGCGTCGATTTCGGCCAGGGGCAGCGTCAGGTGCCGTCCATCTTCCAGCTCGACGAGCAGGCGTTGGGCCAGGATTTCCTGTTCGACGACCCGCCCGCGTCCGCGGCGCGTTTGGACGGTGCTGCCGACGGCGGGCAGCTTTTGAGCCAGTTCCAGGTAGGCTTCGTACTCGAAGCGGAGGCAGCATTTGAGGCGGCCGCAGCGGCCGGAGATTTTGGCGGGGTCCAGGGTCGCCTTCTGGAGCTTGGCCATGGGCATGGTCACCGGCGGCATGGCGAGCATGTGGGTGTTGCAGCAGACGGGTTTGCCACAATCGCCGTAGTCGGCCAGGAGGCGGGCTTCGTCCCGCACGCCGATCTGGCGCAGTTCGATCCGCTTGCGGAAGTGCCGGGCCATGCTCTTGACCAGCTCGCGGAAATCGACCCGCTGCTCGGCCAGGAAGTAAAAGATGACGCGCTCTTCTCCCAGGAGCCATTCCACATCGACCAGTTGCATGGGCAGATGGTGCTGGAGGATGAGGCGGGCGGCGTCGTCGTAATCCTGGCGGCGGCGGGCTTGATGCTCCTGGGCTTTGGCCTGATCGGCGGGGGTGGCCAGGCGGAGCAACTCCCCTTCCGTGGGGTCGGGAATCTGCTCGACGGCGGCGGCGGTGGCCGGACACAAAGCCGTGCCCAGCTCGGTCCCCCGCTCGGTCTGCACCACGACAGCCGCTCCTCGCTGCACCGCCAGGTCGGCCACGGGGGTGAACACGCCGTGCAAATGCATGGCGCCGTGCCGCACAATCCAGGCACGCGGATCAACCGATACCTTGGGCCTTGCCGGTTTCATTGTCCTTCTCGCGGGCAGGTTGGCGGGAGGCGCCGCGCTCCCTGGGGCAGTTTCCTGGTCCCTCCAGCCGCTGGATCGGCGGCCATGCCCCGGCGCCCGCCTGGGCTGGCTATACCTGCAATTCTACCACGTCGCGGTCCTGCAAGACGTAATCCCGCCCCACGGTTTGTCCTGCAAAGGCGGCGCTGCCCCAGACACGGGCAGCCTTGACCTTTTCCCCCAGCTCGCGGTGGATGTGCTCCGCCAGGTCGGCCACCGTGCTGCCGCGCCGCAGGGTGAAGGGACTGGAGCGATCCGGCGGCTGGCCCGGCTCCTTGCCGTAGACGCGGATGACATCCAACAGGCGGAAGATGGCCTGGCGCAATTCCGACAACCCTTCCCCGCGCTCGGCGGAGATCGTTTGCCAGGGGTAGGTGTCGTCGAACACTTCCCGCGCCAGGGCCAGGCGGATGTCGGCGGCGGGATCGTCCGCTTTGGTCGCCACCAGAAGGGTGGGCAGGGCATAGTGGGCCGGGTCCTCCGGCGGCGGCGCTCCGGGGGGAACCAGATGGCGGCGGGCCTGCCGGAGCCGGTCGATCACCGCTTGCGTGGCTGGAGGGCCGTCATCATCGGACAGGTCCAGAAACAGCAGGGCGGCGTCGGCCCCGCGGGTGATGTCCGTGAGGAAGTGATCGTAATGGTCCGCACTGATCGGCGGCAGATCGACCAGTTGGATGCGGACATCCTCGTAATCCATCATGCCGGGCAGGGGTTCGCGGGTGCTGAAGGGATAAGGGGCGACCACGGGCGTAGCCTGGGTCAAGGCGGCGAGCAGGCGGGATTTGCCGGAGTTGGGCGGTCCCAGCAGCACGACCTGGCCAGCTCCCTGGCGGGGAATCTTGTGCACCGTCCCCCCGCTGCGCTTCGGGGCCGTGCGCGCCTGCTCGATTTGGTCCGTCAACTCGGAGATCCGCCGCTTCAGGTCTGCTTGCAGCTTCTCGCTGGCCTTGTGCTTGGGCAAAAGGACCCACATCTCCCGCAGGGCGGCCAGCTTCTCTTCGGGGCCTTTCGCCTTGCGGAAGCGTTCCTCGGCTTCGTGATACTGCGGCGGCAGATTGACAGCCACGGTTCCTCCTCCTTGCCACGCTGTCTCCCCAGGCATTGTACACCAGAGGTGCGTCGGTTGCCGGGACGGGGGCGGAGCGCCGGGCTGGGTGCTGCCCTGCTGCTTCCCGCGGTGTTCCGCTAAAACGAAGGGCAGTGCCGGAAGCGAGCCAGGGAGCCGGGCCAGTCCTTCTCCCGGTTCGTCGGCAAACTGCGCCGCTGCCCGGCGGGTGCGCGGGATGCCCCAAGGGCCGGGGCGTTGCTTCAGCCGCGGAGAAGCCGAGAGAGAAGCAGTCCGGGACAGCGAACGGCAGTTCGAGCCAGGAAACGGCAGTCAGAGTCAGAGAAAGGAAAGACGGCCATGAGCGGTCTGTATGAGCAGATTCAAGAGTCGGCGGCGTATATCCGCCAGCGCTGGGCGCACACTCCGGCGGCGGCCATCGTGCTGGGCACCGGCTTGGGGTCCCTGGCGGCGGACATTGTCGCCGAGGCGGTACTGCCCTACGAGCAGATTCCGCACTTTCCCCGTTCCACCGCGCCGAGCCATAAAGGCCAGCTCGTCTGCGGCATGCTGGCGGGCCGGCCCATCCTGGCGATGGAGGGCCGCTTCCATTACTACGAGGGTTACTCTCTCCAGCAGATCACCTTCCCCGTGCGGGTGTTCAAAGCCTTGGGCGCCTCGGCCTTGCTCCTGACCAACGCCGCCGGCGGACTCAACCCCCGCTTCCGCAAAGGCGACCTGATGCTCATCGAAGACCACATCAACCTGATGGGGGACAATCCGCTCATCGGCCCGAACGACGAGCGGCTGGGGGAACGCTTCCCGGACATGAGCCAGGCGTATGATCTGTCCCTGCGGCAGCGCTTGCAGCAGTTGGCGCTGGAGGAGCGGATTCCCTTGCAAGGGGGGGTGTTTGTGGCCCTGGCGGGTCCCTGCCTGGAGACCCCCGCCGAGTACCGCTTCCTGCGCACGATCGGCGCCGATGCCGTCGGCATGTCCACCGTGCCGGAGGTGATCGTGGCGGTGCATGCCCGCTTGCCGGTGGCCGCCATCTCCGTCATCACCGATATGTGCCTGCCGGATGCCCTGACGCCCGTCTCCCTGCCGGAGATTCTCCAGGTGGCCCAGCAAGCGGAAGCGCCGCTCCGCCGCCTCATCACCCGCCTGGTGGCGACGTTACCCGCCGAGACTTCCGCTCCGTCCGCTTGAAGTGTTCGGTCGGAAGTGTCCGGTTTCGTCTTCTTCCTCCCCGCGTCCGCCGGAAGTATCCGGTGCTGTTGTCTTCCTCCACTCCGCCCGCCGGAAGCGCTTGGTGTTGTTTTCTTCCGCCGTCTCGTCTGTTCCGCCTCGCTCCTGCTCAGGATATACTGCCAGTAGTCAGTGAAAGCGGCAGACAGTCAGGATGGTGGGCCACAGTCCCAGCGATGTGCAGCCGGAGAGTAGCAGCAGCGGGTAGCCGGAGGGCAACAGCTATGGCAGCCGGTCGAGGGATCGCCGCGAGCGCCGGGTGGATTCTCATGAGCCTGGCAGCAGTGGGGACCGATCCGGCGCGCAGCCAGGTTCCCCCCCTCCCTTCGGGAGACGCCCAGGCCATTCTCGGCATCTGGGAAGTGACCGCCTTGGAAATCAGCGGGCGGCCCGAAAGCGACAAAAACTATCGCTGGACCACCTTCGTCTTCACTGCGGACAAACTCGTGCTCCGGGAAGGGTTCAATCCCCCCGTGGAGTTCACCTATGTGCTCGATCCGTCGGCAACGCCCAAGACGATCGACTTGACCGTGCGCGGCCACACAGCCCGCGGCATTTACAAGCTCGAAGGGGATGAGCTGGTCCTGTGCCTGAGCATGGGCGGTCCGCGGCCGACCAGCTTCTCGACGCGGGGGCGCAATGACACGGAGATGTTCACACTGCGGCGCAGCCTCTGGGAGCGGTACACCGAGCCGAACCTGGGCTTTACCGTCGAGGCGCCGGGCCAATGGCGGGTCAAGGCCGATCAACTGGAGCTGCCCTCCGGTCCGGTACCGATGCTCTGGTACCAGGCGAGCACGGGCAAGGACCGCTTGACCTTTACCCTGGTCGTGGTGACACTCCGGGGTCGGCCCGGCGGAGGGAAAGCGCTGGAGGGGTTGTTTGATACCGCCCAGCGACTCCTCTGCGAGCAATTTGGCGAGGGTGCACGGGAGGAAGAGGCCAAAATCAAAGGTCCCTGGCCGGCCCGCGAAGTCACCCTCCGGCGCACCGAGGAGAAGGAATCGGCTGTGCTCCGGGCCAGGTTTTTCCTCATCGGTGAGCGGCTCTATGTCCTGGCGGTCCAGGGGTCGGAGGAACAGGTGCGCACCGCCGCCCCGCGCTTCTGGGCCACCTTCCGCCCTGCCCCCCTGGAGACCAAAAAGGCGGAACCGAAGAAGGGAGAGCCGAAAAAAGCCGAGCCGAAACAAGGAAAGCCAAAGCCAGGAGAGCCAAAGCCAGAAGAGCCAAAGAAGGAACCGCCCTCCAAAAAACCCTGACCGCCTTCCCGCCGGAGCCACCCCACGGACTGGTAGAAGCGACCCTGCGGACTGGTAGAAGCGACCCTGCGGACTGGTAGAAGCGACCCTGCGGACTGGTAGAAGCGACCCTGCGGACTGGTAGAAGCGACCCTGCGGACTGGTAGAAGCGACCCTGCGGACTGGCAGAAGCGACCCCACGGACTGGTAGGAAAGGATGATCCCATGTCGGCCCCTGCTCCCGTGATGCAGCCCTGCCCCGGTTGCGGCATGCCGCGCTTGGCGGACGCCATCGGGCGTTCCCCGTGTCCCGTCTGCGCCGATATGGCACCGAGTGCGCCAGAGGCCCCGGCACCCCGCGAAGCTCCCGCCGCGGACCCCTATGCCCACCTGCCCGCCGATGCCTCTGTTCTCTACGCCGCTGCGTCCCCTCCGCCGGACAAAGCCGCCCGCACGCCGTGGCGCCTCTTGGGATTGGCCTTCGCCGCAGGAGCGCTCCTGGGTGGATTGACGGTGGCTGCCTTCCGCCCGGCTTCCTCCCCGGAACCCCCGGCGGACGCCTTCGTCTCTCCCATCGTGGCCCTGGCGGAACGTTCCCCGCCCGCGTCCCCCGTGGTGTCCGATCCGCCTGCGGGCAAAACCGCCGACTCTGCCGAGAAGACCCCCTCCGCTCCTCCCGCCTCGCCCGAAGCGCCAGTGGGGAAGCCCGGCGAGGAGCCTGGAGGTCAGGCCGCGGCGAAACCGCCGGCGCCCGGCCAGCCGGAAAAACCCGACCCACCTGGCGCGGACAAACCCGGCGCCGATCGCCCGGGTGCGGATCGGCCGGTGGCCAATCAGCCGGAGCCGGAGAAGCCCCGTCCCCTGCCCCCGCCCCCGCTGCAACGGGAACGCATCGTCGTCCGCCTGGAACAGCCCGAAGCCACCTACACCGTACCGGAGGAATGGCTGCAACCAGGGAGGAGCATCGTCCTGCGCGGCCAGGTCCGCGAGTTGCGCATTCCCCACCTGCCGCCGCATACCGAACTCGACGCCCGCGAACTGACCGCCGGCAGCATCTATGTCGGAGGAGAACGGCTGGAAATGGTCCAGATGCACCTGCATGCCCCGGAGGGTGTCGTCGCCTTTCGTACCGTGGTAGGGCAGGGGGCCAAGCTCCATGTCGATGCGCCCGGCGGCATGGTCCGCTTCGCCCTGGCTAACCCCTGGCAGCAGTTGCCGGTGCTCATCCACCGCGGTGCTCAGGTCCACATCCGCGCCCGCCAGCTCCGCGTCGATGGCGCCATCCGCGATCCCCAGACGCAGCTCCGCATCGATTGCACCGGCTCGGCCCGCCTGTGGATCGAAGCAGTCCAGCAGGGCGCCCAGGTCCTCTACCGCTCCGCCACCGAGAACAAAAAGGCCCGCATCGATGCCCGCGCCGCCACCGTGGACCCCTCCGCCACCTTCCGCCGCAGCGAGGACTGAGGAGTTTACTTTCACGAAGCTATCCGGGAAATGCCGTCATTCCCTGAGCGATGATTGAATCGTTCCACTTCCCCCCGCAGCGGTTTGGTCTTTCTTACGCTCGACCCATTCGGCTGCCAGCCGGAGGTGAAGCGGCGGCGTCCCGCCTCACTTCGGTCCAGGATTGGACTTGCCCAGGTCGTGGCCCGTCACCCGCGGCCAATAGACCCGGAAGGTGCTCCCCTCGCCGGGGCGGCTGTCCACACGAATGAATCCGCCGGCGCGTTCCACTAGGCGCCGCACAATGGCCAGACCCAGGCCGCTGCCGCCATTGCTCTTGGTCGTGAAGCCGAGTTCAAAAATCTGGGGCAATTGTTCCGCAGGAATGCCCACGCCCCGGTCGCGGACTTCCAGGCACACGTAGTATCCCGCCGGTCCCAGGCCGTCGCTGGTGTGCTCGATGCTCACGCGCATCTCGATCGTTCCCCCCTTGGGCATCGCCTCGCGGGCATTGAGCACCAGGTTCATGACCACCCGTTCCAAATGGCCGGGGTCGACCCAAACCCAGTCCTGGGCGGCGGCGGGCCGGAACTCGATGGGATAGACCTTGCCCACCCCCGTTTGCAGCAAAGGGAGGAAATGCTGAAGCGTTTGGCTCAGGGAGATCAACCGGGGTTGGCCCGCTGGTTCCCGGCCAAACTCCAGCAGGTGGCGGATCAACTGCGCCCCGCGTTCGCCGACCTCCAGGATCTGCTCCGCGCGCTGGATCACCTCCGCCGGGACATCGCTGCGCCGGGCAATGAGCGAAGCATTCCCCAGGATCACCGTGAGCAGATTGCGGAAGTCGTGGGCCACTCCCGCCGCCAGCCGCCCCACCAGACTGTACCGGTCCCCCTCTGGCAACGCCTCGGCATGGTTCCGCGCCACCGCCTGGCCGAGTAACCCCTCGGCGAGCTTCAAGCGAAAGCCCGCCGCATCCGCCACCGACATAGCAAAGTCCCGCGCCTCCGTGGGCCACTCCCGCGGCGGACCCACATGCTCATGACAGACCACGCCGATCACCTCGTCCCCCAGGAAAATCGGCGCGTCCAGCATCGAGGTGATCCCCAGGGGGACCAAATACTGGTCCCGCAATTCGATGGTCCGGGGATCGCTCTGAACCAGCTCGCAGGGCAAAGCCCGGCGTTCCCGAATGGCAGAAAAATAGATCGGGAAGTCGGCCACTTGCAGACACGGACCCACACTGTGCTCCCGCTGCGAACGCTCAAATAGATTGACACAGCGGAACTGCTGGCGATCCTCGCTTATTAGCCAGACGCTGACCCGTTCCACCTCCAACGTATCCGCTGCGATCTCGCAGATGCGCTGGAACACTTGCAGCAGGGATAACGAGGTGTCATCAGCCACGCGGCTGAGGGCCAGGCGGGCCGCTTCGGTCGCCCGTAAGGGAGGCGAGGTCTCCGCACCGCTGCTGTCGGTTCTCCCTCCCGCGGATGGCGGCGGGCCGGACGAACTGCCCCCCAAATCCCCTGACCCTGAGCTTCCCCCTTCCGGTGCAAAAGGTGATGCTTCCACTCCCCGGAACATAGCCTCTCCTCCGTGCAGCGTTTGGTCTTCCCACCGCTAGAGCATCCGTGCTGCACGAAGCTGTCCTAATGGCCTGATGTGTCCGACTTCCAGATTACCACAATTCTCGGCTGGGCAACACAACAAAAAAGCCAATGTGCCCAGAGCCAAAGGGTGAAGCTGAGGCCAGGGCCGCCGAGGGGCTGTCAGACAGGGCACGGGCAGCACGTTTCGGGACGCAGCCGCGGGATGGAGCGCTTCCGTGATGCTTCTGCGCTCGGCGGCGGCGGACTCGCAGGCGGGGAGTTGGAACCGCAAGGCGGCCCAAGCGGCCCAAGCGGCGGCGTTACAACCGGAGCAATCGGTTCAGGCTGTCCGGAGAAGGGGCGGGTGAGGGCAGAAGGGCGGGGTGATCCCGAAGTCGCCGCAGGCAAGGGAACGATCAAGGGGAACGGATAGCGCGGACGTTTCGGGGTCGATGGTCGGCCTCGAACGGAGCGAAGGTTCCCTACCTTTCCCAAAGCCTGCCGGAGGGACCGGATTGCAGCCGCCGCTGGCTTTTACCAAACGTGTGAAAGTTCGGGGGTTGCTGTGGTCGAAACAGACTGTAGAGATCGCGGCGCTGGGAATAAAGTCAGCAGTTGCTGCTGTTGGCCGAGGACATGCAGATTACGGCAGCGGCTGCGGCTTATCCCGCCGCTGAGGTCTCAAGAAGGGTGTGGCAGCGAGGAAACAACCCTTGATCTCCGGTGAGGCGTGGAATCGCCGGTCCGAAAGCGCTCGCACCGCGATTTGGACGCGCCTCAGGGGGCGTAGGATGGTAGGGGTGAGGAGAGGCCAGCGGTCCCGCCGCTGCCTCCGCTACATCCGCACTGGAAGCCAACGGAGTGCTTCACGATGAAAAAGGTCTTCACCACCGGTCAAGTGGCCAAGATTTGTAAAGTGGCCCCCCGCACAGTCTCCAAATGGTTCGACTCCGGGCGCCTCAAAGGATATCGCATTCCCGGCAGTCAGGATCGCCGCATTCCCCGCGAAAACCTCATCCGCTTCCTCAAAGAGCACGGCATGCCCTTGGGGGAACTGGAAGAGGAGGAATGGCACAAGATTCTCCTGATCGGTACGGAGAGCCTCTTCAATCACCGCATCCGGGAACTGCTGCCGGAAAGCGAGGATTACCGCTTCGAGATCGCCAACAGCGGCTTTGAAGCCGGTATTCTCGCGGGCAGCTTCCACCCGGATACGATCATCATCGATCTGGCCCTGGGGCGCAGCGAGGCCATCCAGATCGTCAGCAACCTGCGCAAGGACGATGCCTACGCCTCCACCCTCATCATCGGCCTGGCGAGCGAAGATGAGGCGGCCCCGGAGCAGCTCTTGCAGTACGGCTTCAACGACGTCTTCAAAAAGCCCTTCGACATCGCCTTGCTGTCGGAAAAGATCAAGAGCGTCGCCGAAGCCAAGCGCGAAGATTGAAGGGGATATTGCCCCGTCCGGGATGTTGCCCCGTCCGCTGCCGCCGCAGGCCGAGATAACCCCGCCTCACCGGCGGCGCCACCGCCTCCATTCCCGCCCCGTGCCAGCGACGGCGCCACGGCACGGCTCCCCACAACAGCCCTCAAGGCCGGGATTGTTCGGCGGCAGGTTTTCCTGGACCTCGCCGTTGTACAATAACGGCTATGCGGCTTTATAACTTCGTTGTCCGCTCGGTCGGTTGCGGGCTTGGCATGAGAGATCGGGCGGTCGCGGGCGGACTCCCGGCCATTGGAAGCAGGCCGCCCGTCCGGGAGGGGCCGCCGACCCAGTGACGCCCTGCTGCCGGGCGCGCCCTCCGTCATGCTCCGCGGCTGGGATGCACCCAGCGAGGCACCGCCGCCAGGCCGGGGAACACAGGGAGGAGGGGACGGCATGAATCGGCGCGCTTTTCTGGCCTTGGCCGCGGTGACCCCGCTAGCCCGCTGGCTGCCCGCCTTCGGCACCCCGGCGGAAAAGGGCGCCCGCCAGTTGCGCGGAGACATCGCCATCATCGGCGGCGGCGTGGGGGGGATTGCCTGCGCCCTGGCCGCGGCCCGGCGCGGCTTGCGCGTCCTGCTGACCGAAGAATACGACTGGATCGGCGGCCAGCTCACCGCCCAGGCGGTTCCCCCCGACGAGCATCCCTGGATCGAGGAACACGGCAGCACTCGGAGCTATCGCCTCTTCCGCACCAAGGTCCGCCAATTCTACCGCCAGCATTATCCTCTGACGGAAGCCGCCCAGAAGGAGGCTCGCCTCAATCCAGGGCAGGGGAACGTCTCCCGACTGTGCCATGAGCCGCGGGTGGCCCTGGCAGTGCTGTTGGAAATGCTGGCCCCCTATCTGGCCGCGGGCCGCATCACCCTTTTGCAGCCGTTCCGCCCTCGACGTGTGGAAATGGACGGCGATCAGGCCAAAGCCGTCGAAGGCGTGACCCGTTGGAGCGACCGCCTGGTCCTGGAGGCGCCCTACATCATCGACGCCACGGAGACCGGCGAATTGCTCCCTCTGGCCCGGATGGAATACGTCACCGGGGCGGAATCCCGGCGGGACACCAAGGAGCCGCACGCCCCCGCCGAAGCCCAACCGCACAATCACCAGGCCTGCACGGTCTGCTTCGCCCTGGATTACCATCCGGGGCAGGACCACCGCATCGAGGAGCCGCCGCAGTACCGCTTCTGGCGGGAGTATGTGCCCCAGTTGCAGCCGCGCTGGCCGGGCCGGCTCCTCTCCTGGGACATGTCCGATCCGCGCACGCTCCAGCCGCGGGCCGTCGCCTTCCATCCCACCGAACCGGGACCGAAAGGCCGCCTCAACCTCTGGACCTACCGCCGCATCCTCTACGCCGGCCACTTCACCCCGGAAAGCGGCATCCGCGATGTCTGCCTGGTGAACTGGCCGCAAAACGACTACTGGCTCGGCAACCTCTACGATCTGCCGCCGGAACAAGCCCAACGCCACTGGCTGGCCGCCTGCCAGTTGAGCCTTTCCCTCCTCTACTGGATGCAGACGGAAGCGCCCCGCCCCGATGGCGGCCACGGCTGGAAAGGACTCCGCTTGCGCGGCGACATCACCGGTACGGAACACGGCCTGGCTATGGCCCCTTACATCCGCGAAAGCCGCCGCATCCGGGCCGTCTTCACCGTGACCGAACTCCACGTCGGCGTCGACGCCCGCGCCCAATGGCTCGGCAAAAAACCCGGCGAATTCACCGCGGAAAAGTTCCCCGATGCCGTCGGCACCGGCTCCTACCGCATCGACCTCCATCCTTCCACCGGCGGCAACAACTACATCGACATCAGCTCCCTTCCCTTCCAGATTCCCCTGGGCGCCCTTATCCCCATCCGGGTGGAAAACCTCCTCCCGGCCTGCAAAAACATCGGCACCACGCACATCACCAACGGCTGCTACCGCCTCCATCCCGTGGAATGGTCGATTGGCGAAGCGGTGGGAGAACTGGTCGCCTTCTGCCTGGCCCGCAAGCGGGTCCCGCGCCAGGTCCGCAAAGACCCCCAATTGCTTCAGGACTTCCAGAAACAACTCGCCGATGCCGGCGTCGATCTCGACTGGCCCGAAGCCATTGCCAAAACACCCCGCTGACGCCTCGGGGGACTGCCGCGGACTCTCCCGTGGGCTTCCGCAGACTTCCCTCGGAATCTCACGCGGCCTTCTTCTGTGGGCTTCCGCAGACTCTTCCGTGGACCCTTGCAGACTCCTCCGCGGCCTTCTTCCGCGGCCTTCCCCCGCGTGCTGGAAGCCTCTCCGGAGGGGTGCGGTTGTCCCCGCGGCAGTCGGGATTGCACGGCGAGCAGCGGGCATGATAAAACGGTTCCGGTTTCTGGGGGGAAAGCGGCCATGAAATGCCTCGTGACGGGAGCGGCGGGATTCATCGGCTCCCACCTGTGCGAACGCTTGCTGGCGGAGGAGCATGAAGTCGTGGGCCTGGATTGCTTCACCGACTACTATCCCCGCGCGATCAAGGAACAGAATCTGAGCCGCCTGCGTCCGCAGCGCGGCTTCACCTTCTGGGAGCTGGACTTGTCGGTGGAGGTGCCACGGTCCGTGCTGGAGGGGGTGCAGTGGATCTTCCACCTGGCGGCAATGCCGGGCCTGGTGCGGAGCTGGCAGGACTTTGACAGTTACAATCGCCACAATGTGACGGCCACGCAACGGCTCTTGGAAGCAGCGCGGGCGCTTCCCACTCTCCGGCGTTTCCTCTACGCCAGCACCTCCTCGGTCTATGGCAAATATGCCTCCGGCGATGAGAGCCTGCCGACCCGCCCCAGCTCCCCCTATGGCCTGACCAAGCTTGCGGGCGAGCATCTCTGCCGGGTGTACAGCGAAACCTACGGCCTGCCGATCGTGGTGCTGCGGTACTTCAGCGTTTACGGTCCCCGCCAAAGGCCCGATATGGGATACTACCAGTTCGTGGAAGCGCTGCTTACGGGTCGGCCAATCCGCTTGACCGGCGATGGCTTGCAAGTGCGGGGCAATACCTTCGTGACGGACTGCGTTGAGGCGACGGTGCGCGCGGCGGAGGCGCTGCCCGGCGAAACTTTCAACGTCGGCGGGGGGGAATTGGCGACCATCCGCGAAGTCATCCGCCTGCTCGAACGCTTGACAGGTCAGCGGGCCGTGATTGAGCACCTGCCGCCGCGTCCCGGCGATCAGGTGGCCACGGGAGCCGATGTCAGCAAGCTGACCCGCCACACCGGCTGGACCCCCCGCACGCCCCTCGCCGAAGGGCTGGCCCAGCAGGTGGCCTGGCAGCGCGCCCTGCTCGAAAAGGCCCTGCCCCTCCGCAAAGCCGGATGAGCCTCCCCGTCGGACCCCCCACGTGACCCGGTGAATGGGGAACAGGGCGGAACCGGCTCAGCTTCCTTCCGGTCGGCGTACCTGGACCGCGATCGGTTCCTCGTCGTTGAACAGCGCGCTGATCGACTCGTTGCCGTGGATGCGGTGGATGGCGTTGGCGATCAGAGCGGCGACGGAAATGACCCGGATGTTGGGCAGTTGTTTTTCCGGCGGCAGGGGAATGCTGTCCGTGATGAAAATCTGATCGATGGCAGCATGGCGGAGATTATCGATGGCCGGGCCGCAGAGCACCCCATGCGTCGCGCAGACATAAACCCGTTTGGCCCCGGCATCCCGCGCCACGCGCGTCGCCCCCACAATCGTGCCCGCCGTGGCGATCATGTCGTCGTACATCACCACCGTTTTCCCATCCAGCGACGCCCCGATCAAATGCTGGTGCTTGACCTCCGTGGCACTCGTCCGGCGCTTGTCCACCACCGCCAGCTTGCCCCCGACATAGCGCTGGAAGTCGAGCGCCTTTTTGATGCTCCCCTCGTCGGGACTGAGCACCACCAGGTCTTCCGGCGGGATGCCCAACTGCCGAATGCTCCGCGCTAGCTCCTTGGCGGCGTAGAGATGGTCGACCGGGATGTCGAAAAAGCCCTGAATCTGGGCCGCATGGAGGTCCAGCGCCAGCACCCGGTCCGCCCCGGCTTTGGTGATCAGATTGGCGACCAGTTTAGCGGAGATCGGCACGCGCCCTTTGTCCTTGCGGTCCTGCCGGGCGTAGCCGTAGTAGGGCAGCACCGCGGTGATCCGCGCTGGCGACGCCCGCTTGAAGGCGTCCAGCATGATGAGCAATTCCATCAAGTTCTCGTTGACCGGCGTGCAGGTCGGCTGGACCAGGAACACGTCCCGGCCCCGCACATCCTCTTCGATCCGCACGCTCGTCTCGCCGTCGGGGAAATTCCCCAGGCTGATCCGTCCCAAGGGGCAGCCCAGGTGGCGCGCAATGCTCTCCGCCAACGAGGGATTGGCCCGACCGCTGAAAATCTTCAGCTTGTGGTTATTGCCGTTGCCGTACACCGCCGATCCTTCCGGCCGGTTGAGGGAAAGGGGCTGCACTGGCATTATGCCAATTTCTTCCGCCATTGCCAACAATTTTTCCCTCAGGAATTCTTCCAGTATCCTTTCCCCCATCTTCTCCATCGGCTATGGTGGTAAGCGGACGCGATTTTTTCCCTGAAGCTGGTCCTGGGAACGGAGTGATGCGTCCGGCGGCGGAGGAGCTGCGCGATCATCTGGCTTTGGCGCTGGTTCCCGGTTTGGGGCCGCGCTTGACGGCGGCCTTGCTCCAGCATTTCGGTTCGGCAGCGGCGGTGCGGCGGGCGACAGCGGAACAACTGCGCCAGGTCCCCCACATCGGAGCGAAGCTGGCCCGGCAACTGGCCGCGGCCTTGCAGCAGGTCGAGGCGGCGGCGGCCCGTGAAGAAGCCCTCATGGCCCAGCACGGCGTCCAGGCGGTGATCTGGACGCAGCCGGAGTATCCCGCCCCGCTGCTTTCCATCAGCAATCCCCCACCGCTGCTCTTTCTCAAAGGGAAGTGGGACCGCCGGGACCAGCGGGCGGTGGCCGTGGTGGGCACGCGCCAGGCGACGGCAGCCGGCCGCCGCTGGGCCGAACAACTCGCGCGCGGCCTGGCCTTGGCCGGTTACACCGTCGTCTCCGGCTTGGCCCGCGGCATCGACGGCGCTGCCCATCAGGCTGCCCTGGAAAGCGGCGGGCGCACCATCGCCGTCCTGGCGGGCGGCTTGGGACGCATCTATCCCCCGGAACATGAGGAGCTGGCCCAGCGGATCGCCTCAGGACCCGGCTGCCTGATCAGCGAAACCCCGATGCAGACCCCGCCGCAGGCCGGCATGTTCCCCGCCCGCAATCGCTTGATCAGCGGCCTGAGCCTGGCCGTGGTGCTGGTGGAAGCGGGCCAGCGCAGCGGAGCGCTCATCACCGCTGAGCATGCCCTGGAACAGGGGCGGGAAGTCTTTGCCCTGCCGGGAAACCTGGACAGTGAAACCAGCGCCGGATGCCTGGCCTTGCTCCGCCAGGGCGCCCGCTTGATCCGGGGAGTGGACGACCTGCTCGCCGACCTGCAAGGGCTGAAGGCGGGGGAAGCCGCCCCGCCGCCGAGCCGCCCCGCCAGCTTGTTCGCTGAAGAAGCCCCGCCGTCGGACGCCTTCCTTCCCACCGCCTCCGCTGCCTCTGCCAATGGTCCGCCCCTGGAGCGTCCCTTCGCGGAACGTCCCCAGCCCGCCGCCGCTCCGCTTCCTCCCGCTGTTCCCCCTCCTCCTGCCGCTCCGCCTTCCCCGTTGGACCCCCCTCTCCAGGCTATCTGGGACCAACTCGCCCAGCGCCGCCATATCGATGAACTGGCCTATGCCCTCCAGTGTAGGGTTTCGGACTTGTTGCCCCAGCTCATGCAGTTGGAATTGCAGCACCGCATCCGCCGCTTGCCCGGCAACTTCTACGAGCGGATTCAATAAGGGGAGAAGTCGGATGCCTAGGATATGGGCAGTAGTTTGGCGGGGGCGGGAGGCCGGGGAGAATTGCCTAGGAAGTATGCAGTCAGGTGGCAATTCGTGGCAGGGGTGATTATACTGACGGGGAACAAGGACGCAAAAGGCGGCTCTCTCCCGTTCATCCTCTCCCCAGGAGCGATGGGAGAATGACAAAAAGTGAGCAAATAGAACCCCCTTTGCCGGAGATCGTAGGCAATGCCCCCGCGATGCAGGAGGTGTACCGCCTGGTGCGCTTGGCGGCGCCCCGCTCCGCCCATGTCCTGCTCGTCGGGGAGACAGGTACCGGCAAGGAACTGATCGCCCGGGCGATCCACAAGCTGAGTCGGCGGGCGGATGGCCCCTTTGTCCGCGTCAACTGCGGCGCTTTGCATGAAAACCTGCTCGAAAGCGAGCTGTTCGGGCATGTCAAGGGCGCCTTCACCGGCGCGGTGGAAAACAAGACGGGGCGCTTCGAGGCCGCCCACGGAGGTACCATTTTCCTGGATGAAATCAACAGCACCTCCCCGAAGTTGCAGGTCAAGCTGTTGCGGGTCCTCCAGGAACGGGAGTTTGAACGGGTGGGGGAAAGCCGGACGATCCGCGTGGATGTCCGGGTGGTGGCCGCGAGCAACGCCCCGCTGGAGGAGTTGGTCGCGGCGGGGCAGTTCCGGGAGGATTTGTACTACCGCCTCAACGTCATCCCGATCCATTTGCCGCCGCTGCGGGAACGCCGGGAGGATATTCCCCTGCTGGCCCGCCATTTTCTCCGCCGCTATGCCGAGCAGCACAAATGCCCTGTGCCGGAGCTGACGCCGGAACTGGCGGAGTGGCTCCAGGGGTACGACTGGCCCGGCAATGTCCGCGAACTGGAAAACACGCTGGAGCGCCTGATTGTCCTGGCCGATGGGGGACCGGTGACGGCGGAAGTTCTGCGGCGGGTCCGCCACCGCCCCGTGATCCGCTCCGTCCCAGCGGCGGGGGAAGCGCCCCGGACGATGGATGTACCCTCCCTGATCCGCCAGTTGGTCCGTGTGGGTTTGCACGCTCCCCGGCCCGCGGGCGTCAAACTCCACGCCTTCCTCGTGGACGGCTTGGAACGGGCCTTGATTGAGGAAGTCATGCGCGAGTGCGGCGGAACGCAGATCAAGGCCGCGGAACGTTTGGGGATCAACCGCAACACCCTGCACAAAAAGTGGGAGCAGTACAAGGCTGACGCTCCAACTGCGCCCCAGGGGCCGGTTCGGGATGCTTCCTCGGCCCGCGGCGGAGAGGGGGACGAGAGAAAGGAAACCGCCTGAGCGCCCGGCGGAGCGGCACTTGGATCGTTCGGCGGAGCGGCACGGGGAAGGGCGGGTCCTGGAAGCGAAGGGGTTTCTCCAGACGCAGGGACCGCGGGCGCCAAGGGGAGGCGTACTCTGCCAGGCCAAGCGGCGGACTGATACAATGCCAGTGCATCCCTCCGGGTACGGGTGATTTTCCCGATGTCAGCCTCGTGGTGGCAGAATGTGACCCACGCCTGTTTTGGGCTGAGTTATTTGCTGGCGTGGCTGCTGGAATGGCCGGCGTGGCTGCGGCCGGCGTGGCACCGCGTCTGCCACTGGGCGGCGGTGGGGTTCGGCGTGGCGGGCCTCATCGCCCATACGCTGTTTCTGGTCGTGCACCATCCGACGCCGGCGGCTCCGGACGGCTCGCTCCTGCTTCTGGCCTGGGTGCTGGCGCTGTTTTATCTGTACGGCACGCTGCATCAGGCGGGGCGGGCGTGGGCCTTGTTTTTACTGCCGGTCATCATCGGTCTGGTTGGGTTGTCCATCATGCTGAGGCGGCTGGAACCGACGGCCTGGCCGGCGCAGGTGCCGACGTGGATCAGCGGGGAGCGCTTCTGGGGGGCGCTGCACGGCACGCTCATCCTGCTGGCCTCGGTGGGGATCAGCGTCAGCTTTGTGGCCAGTCTGATGTACCTGCTCCAGGCGCGGCGCCTACGGCGGAAAATTGATCCGGGGCGCGTACTGCCGCTCCTGAGCTTGGAGCGGCTGGAGACGCTCAACCGTCGGGCGATTGCCTGGGCTTTCCCGCTGCTGAGTGCCGGGCTGCTCCTGGGGTTGGTTTTGTGGCGGCAGGAGCGCGGGGGGTGGGAGAACTGGCTGTCCGTGAAGGTGCTGTCCACGGGCGGGTTGTGGCTGGTGTTCGGGGTGCTGGTCTATTTGCGGTACGGGACGCATGTACCGCCCCGGCGCCTGGCCTGGCTGTCGATCGCGGCGTTTGCCTTGCTTTTGGTGGCCCTGATGGCCGCCCATCCCTTTGCCCCTGCGGGAGGGCCGGTATGAACCTCCGCGCCATCGGGTGCAATGTGGCCTCGGCCCCCGTGGAATTGCGGGAGCGTCTGGCTTTTGCGCCGCCGCTGTTGACCCAAGCCCTGGCGGAATTGACCGCGCGCTACGGGGTGGAGGCGGTGATTCTGGGCACCTGCAATCGGGTGGAGCTGTACCTGGCCCGCCCGGAGGTGGAAGCGCCGCTCCATGCCCCGCTGTTGGCGGAGTTTTTGGGGGAAGTGCACGGTCTGAGCGCCGAGGCCATCCTGCCCCATCTGTACGAGTATGCCGATGAGGAGGCGGTGCGCCATCTGTTCCGCGTGGCCTGCGGCCTGGACAGCGTGGTGCTGGGGGAAGCGCAGATCACGGGACAGGTGAAGGAGGCTTACGAGACCGCCCGGCAGGCGGGCAGCACCGGGAGCTTGCTCAACACGCTGTTTCCGGCGGCTTTGCGGGTGGCCAAGCGGGTGCGGACGGAAACCGGGATTGGTCGGGGGCATGCCTCCGTCTCCAGCGCCGCTGTCGATTTTCTCCTGACCGTCTTCGACACCTTCACGGACAAAGTCGTGCTGGTCATCGGCGCGGGCAAGATGGGCCGGCTGACCTTGCAGCACATCCGCGAGTTGCACCCGGCCCGTGTGCTGGTCACCAATCGCCATCTGGACAAGGCCCAGCGCCGGGCGGCGGAATGCGGCGGGCAGGTCGTCCCCTGGGACCAACTCGACGAGGCCCTGATCCAGGCGGACATTGTCCTGAGCACCACGGGGGCGCCAGAACCGATCGTCTCCCAGCGCCGCTTCGACGAGAAGGTGCGCTACCAGCGTTCCGGCCGACCGCTGGTCATCTTCGACATGGCCGTCCCGCGGGATTTCGACCCGGCTATCCACGACGGCGAAAGCGTCATCCTCTTCAACGTCGATGATCTGACCCGCGTGGCCAATCAGGCCCTGGCGGAACGGCGGCGGCACATTCCCGCCGCGGAAGCCATCATCGCCCAGGAAGTGCAGCAGTTCGTCCTGGATTGGAATCGCCGCAAGGATGGCCCCATCATCGGACGCCTGACCGCGGAAGTCGACCGCCTGCGGGAAGCGGTGGTCGGCCCGCTCTTGCAGCGCTTCAACGGCAAGCTGACCGAAGCGGACAAAGCCTACATCGAGGGGGCCTTCCGCCTCTTCCAGAACCGCTTGCTCCACGGCCCGATTGCCGCGTTGCAGGAAGCCAGCCGCTCCGGTCAGGGGCACACCTTGCGCGAAGCCATTCGCAAACTCTTCGGCCTCCAGGATTCCTGAACGACGTTGGACAATTCCTGGAAAAAGTCGGACAATCGGCTGTCCAAAGTCCCAGTGGATTGAGAAAAGGGGGGAAGTCGTCTGGCGGCTGGCCCCGAAGGCGAACGTCTTGCGGCCCTGCGCTGCCAGCGGCGGCGGACCACTTAGCGCTTCTCGTTCCAGGCTGGCTGCTGATACTTGGCGGCCTTCAGCTCGGCGATGCGCTGCTGTTCCGCCGGCGTCCAGCTGGCCGGGACCAGCTCGGCGTGGAGGAGTGCGGCGAAGCGGGCGGCCAGGGATTGGGCGAGTGCGGCGGGGGTGAATAGTTCCTGGCCCGCCAGGTCGAAGAGGCCGGGCAATTCCGGGGCGTAAGGGCTGCGGCGCAGGAGGATGCTGCCGTGTTGCAACAGAGCGCCGCGGTGCTTGCGCTGGGCGCTGCCGGCCACTTTGCTCCCGCCCAGGAGCAGATCGCCCGCCGTCTGGTGCAGGAAGCAGAGGACGTCGCCGAGCTTGCGTTCCTCCCCGCAGCGGACCAGATGGGCTTGCCCGGCTAAAGCGGTCTCTTCCAGCAGTTCGCGGAGCAAGCCGTGGAAGAGGCAAATCCAGGAGTTCTGGCGGAAGGCGAGCCGCGGCGGCAGGGCGAAGGCGTAGGTCAGTTCGTGATGGTGCAGGATGGCAGCTCCGCCGGTCGGGCGGCGCACCCAGGGCAGGGCCGCTAGCTCCGCTCGGTGCAACCGCATCGCTGCCGGCTGAAAGTAGCCCAGGGACAGCGTCGGCACGCTCCATTGATAGAAGCGAAGGGAGGCTTGCCCGCCGGTTGCGCTTTCGAGCAAAACTTCATCCTGGGCCATCTGGGACGGCCCATCATCACACGTCAGAGGCAGCAGTCGCAGGTGCAGGCTCATCACTCTATTCTAGGACAGCCAAATGGCTACGGGGTTCAGGGAAGGCGGGCGCAGCACCCGGAAAAGGGCGGCATCAGGGAAAGGCTGGTTTGTGGAAGTTGGGCAGCATCCGCGGGTGGGCAGCACCCGAAGAGGGGCGGCACGCGGAGGCAGGCGGCCGAAAGCGGAGGCAGGGCGGGGCGAGCCGGTCCGGGTGGCGATGCGGTGCAGAGGAGCGATGCGGTTCCGGGTGCGAGCCGCTCAGGAAGCGGCGGGGACCACCTGGGGCGTTTCTGCCGCCGGGGCCGCGGGAGCGGGCGGGGAGCTGGAGCTTGCGCCAGAGGGCTGCCAGCGCAGGATCGGCTGCTTGACCGCTTGCACTTCATCCGGACGGCTGATGGGCGTGGTGTGGGGCGCGGCGCGGAGGAAGTCCGGGTCCTCTTGCACAATGCGGGCCAAGGTGTCGGCGAAGGCATCCAGGGTCGCTTTGCTTTCCGTTTCGGTCGGTTCGATCATCAGGGCTTCGGGCACGACCAGGGGGAAGTAGACGGTGGGGGCGTGGATGCCGAAGTCCAGGAGGCGCTTGGCCAGGTCCATGGCGCGGACCTTTTTTTCCCGGAGGAGTTTGCGGGCGGACGCGACGAACTCATGCATGCAGGGGCCGGGATGGGGCACCTCCAGCACCTGGGCCACGCGGGCGCGCAGGTAGTTCGCATTGAGCACCGCCTGCTCGCTGACCTGCTTGAGGCCGTCCGGTCCGAGCGTGCGGATGTAGCAGTAGCCGCGCAGCAGAATTCCGACGTTGCCGTAGAAGGTGTGCATTTTGCCGATGCTCTTGGGGCGGTGGTAGTCCAGGCGGTAACGTTCCCCCTCGCGCACCACGACCGGGACCGGCAGGTAGGGGGCGAGGAAGTCGCGCACCGCGACCGGGCCGCTGCCGGGACCTCCGCCACCATGCGGGCCGGTGAATGTCTTGTGCACGTTGTAATGCTGCATGTCCGCCCCGAAATCCCCCGGACGGGTGATCCCCAAAATCGCGTTCATGTTGGCCCCGTCCAGATAGACCAACGCGCCGGCCTCGTGAAGCCAGTCCGTGATCGTGCGAATCTGCCGCTCGAACAACCCTAGCGTGTTCGGATTGGTGATCATAAAGACGGCCACATCCGGACCGAGTTTGCTCCGCAGATCGGTCAGGTCAACCAATCCCTGCGGCGTGCTCTTGACGGTGACGGTCTCGAAGCCGGCCAAGGTGGCGGAGGCGGGATTGGTGCCGTGGGCCGAATCCGGGATCAGCACCTTGCGGCGGTGGGTTTGCCCCTGGTCGCGGAAGTAAGCGGCGGCGATGAGTAGGGCGGTCAGTTCCCCCTGGGCGCCCGCCGCCGGTTGGAGCGACACCGCGGGCAAGCCGGAGATTTCCCCCAGAAACTCCTGCAACTCGTAAAGCAGCCGCAGGATGCCCTGGACCGACTCTTCGTCCTGATAGGGATGGAGGGCGGCAAAGCCGCTCAGGGCCGCCCAGCGTTCGTGCCGCTTGGGATTGTACTTCATCGTGCAGGAACCGAGCGGGTAGAAGTGGGTGTCGATGCTCATGTTCCGCGTGGACAGGTTGACGTAATGGCGGACCAGGTCCACCTCGCCGACTTCGGGCAGGGGCGGGGGCGCGGCGGCGCGATAGCGCTCCGGCAGGTCCGGCTCCGGGGATTCCGGCGGCACATCGCAGGCCGGCAAGCGGTGGCAGCGCCGGCCCGGCTGGGACAACTCGAAAATCAACTCCGTGGCGGCAACGTTGTTCATGGCAGTCTCGACGTTCCTGGGTTCGCCTGGGTTTTTGAGGTATCTGGGATGACTCGTGTCAGCTCGGTTTTGCAGGGATCGGGTGTCCGCAGGTTGTCGCTGTCCGCAGGTTGTCGGGGGTGCGGCGCGGGGGCGCGGCGGTGGTGTCACGGCCGGGAAGGCGGCCGGCAGTGGGCCAGGGCGTCGGCCAGGGCGTCGATCTCGGCGCGGGTTCGCTTCTCGGTGACGGCCAGGCTGAAGCAGTCGGCCAAGGAGGGGAACCAGCGTCCGAGGGGGAGGGCGGCGAGGAAGCCGCGCTGCCGCAATTGCTGGGGCAGGGCGTCCGTGGGTCCCGGCCAGCGCAGAGTGAACTCTTTGAAGAAGGGTCGGCGGAAGCGCAGCTCGGCTCCCGCCACGTCCGCCAGGCGCCGGGCGGCGTAGTGGGCCTTGCGCAGGCACAGCTCGGCGGTTTCCCGCAAACCCTGGGGGCCAAGCGCGGTCAGATAAACGCTGGCGCGCAAGGCCATGAGGCCCTGATTGGTGCAGATGTTGCTCGTGGCCTTTTCCCGCCGGATGTGCTGCTCGCGGGTTTGCAGGGTGAGCACCCAGCAGCGCTGGCCGTGGCGGTCCGTGGTTTGCCCCACCAGGCGGCCCGGCAAACGCCGAAGGTACGCCGGCTCATCCCGGCAAGCCAGGATGCCCAAATACGGCCCACCGTAGCCCAGGGGAATGCCCAGCCCCTGCCCTTCGGCCACCGCGATGTCCACGCCGCAATCCCCCGGACGGCGCAACAGGCCCAGACTGATCGGATCGAACACGGCGATGCACACCCCCCCCACCCGGTGGACCGCCGCGGCTAGGTCCGCCACCTCCTCCAGATGACCGAAGAAGTTCGGCGACTGCACCACCACAGCAGCGGTGCGGTCGCTCAGGGCGGCCTGCAGGTCGTCCGGATCGAGGAAGCCTTCCGGGGCGGGGAGCACCCGCAGCGAGCAGGGGAGATTGGCCAGATACGTCCCCAGGACCCGGCGGTACTCCGGATGGACCGTCTCGGCCACGAGCACCTCGCCGTCCTGTCGGCCCGTCACCCCCAGGGCCATCAGCACCGCTTCCGCCACGCCGGAACCCGCTTCGTAGAGGCTGGCATTGGCCACCCCCAGGCCGGTCAACTGACACATGAGCGTCTGATACTCAAAGATGACCTGGAGCGTCCCCTGACTGGCCTCGGCCTGATACGGCGTGTAGGCGGTGTAGTATTCGCTGCGGGAAGCGATGGCATCGACCACCGCGGGGATGAAATGGTCATACGCCCCGCCGCCGAGAAAGCACGGATACTGCGCCGCGGAGGCGTTCTGCTGCGCCAGCTCCTCCACCTGGCGGTGCAGTTCCAGTTCTGTCAGGGCCGGAGGCAGATGCAGGGGCCGGCGCAGGCGCACCTCCGGCGGTACCGCCACAAACAACTCCTCCACGCTCGGCACACCCAAATAGGCCAGCATCGCCTGTTGTTCTTCCGCAGTGTTGAGCAAGTACGACACGGCGAACCTCGAAACTCGAAAACAGAAAGCCAACCGCTTCAGAAAGCGGAACGTTGTTTTTTCTTCCGTTGCCAGCGTAGGATCGTTTCCTGCATCCCGCTAGCGTCGTGTTGTTCCCCGCGTCAGCGTCTTCGCGAGGGCCGCGAAGGTGTCCGACCGCCGCGGCGGCTGTTACCCTGCGTTCCAGGGGCATCCGCGCCGCCGGGAGTGCCGCGCCGGCAGCGCCGCCGCTCAGGCCGGTTGAGTGAGGAACCGCAGCGGGGAAGCCGCTCTTCACCGCCGGGTCTTCCCGTTGGGACCCCGCCGTTGGAAGGCTGGGCGGGGTCTCCGCGCCTGGGTCCGCCGCTGGGAGGACCGCCAGGCTGCCACGCCCTCGCTAGCCATCCCGCTGGCAGAGGCGGCGTGCCCTCGCTCGGTTCAGTGTCCTTCGGCGGCCAGTTGGGCTTCGTATTGCTCGGCGGTCAGCAGGTGCTCCAGGCTCACAGGCGGCTGGGGGCGGATTTTGATGAGCCAGCCGCGGCCAAACGGGTCCTCCAGGATCAGGGCCAGGTTCCCTTTGCGTCCGCTGGCCGGGTCATCGAGCAGCTCGCTGTTGCGTTCGGCGACTACGCCGCTGAGTGGAGCGTAGAGGTCGGAGGTCGATTTGACCGACTCGATGACGCCGAAGGGCTTGCCCGCTTCCACGGTGCTGCCCAGGGCCGGCAGTTCCAGGTACGTCGGCTCGGTCAACTGTTCGACGGCGAAGCGGGTGATGCCGACGGTGGCCAGCTCGCCGTCCCAGCGGACCCATTCGTGCGTGGGGGTGTAACGCAAATCGGGAGGATTGTGCATACTCACCTCGCTAGGAGAAACACTGGGGATTCGCACCGGTTTTCGGCCCGCCGCGATGGCTGGCCTGCGGCTTGTCTTCCAACGGCTGTCTCCGGACTGTCAGCCGGCCGGCGTCCGCTTGTAAAACGGCAGGGGGACCACCGCGGCCCGCAGGAAGGCTCCGGGCAGCTCGATCTGGAGCGGCGTACCCACGGCGGCAGAGTCCGGCATCACGTAAGCCATCGCTAGCGACAGCTCCAGGTAGGGGCAGAAACTGCCGCTGGTGACCGTGCCCACCGCTTGCCCTTCGGCGGACAGGACGCGGTGGCCCCTCCGGGCAGCCCGCCGCCCCTCGATTTCCAAGCCGACACGCACCGGCAGGGTCCGATCCTGGCGTGCCTGTTCCAGGGCACTGCGGCCGATGAAGTCTCCCTTGCTGAATTTCACCGCCCAGGCCAGCCCCGCTTGGATCGGGTTGATCTCCTCAGTCAGTTCGTGGCCGTAGAGGGGCATGCCCGCTTCCAGGCGTAAGGTGTCCCGCGCGCCGAGGCCGCAGGGCTTGACCCCGCGCCCCCGCAGGCGTTCCCACAGCTCCAGCGCGGCCTCCGCCGGCAGAACAATCTCGAAGCCGTCCTCCCCCGTGTAGCCGGTGCGGCTGGCCCACACCGCGGTGCTTCCGCACCAGGTCCGGCAGGCGAAATAGTATTTGAGACGGCGCAGGTCGTCCGCGAAGAGGTCCGCCACGGCTGCCGCGGCGGCTGGCCCCTGCACCGCCACCATCGCCGTTGCCAGCGTCTCGTCCTGAATCTGGACCGCCGCGCTGCGCCGGTGCTGCTCCAGCCAGGCAAGCACTTTGTCCCGGTTGGCCGCGTTGACCACCAGGCTGTATTCCTCCTCCGCCCAGCGGTACACCAACACATCGTCCAGCACCCCGCCGCGCTCGTGGCAGAGCAGGCTGTAGCGCACCTGGCCGGCCTGCATCGGAGCGATGGCATTGGTGCAGACGGAATCCAAAAGCTGAGTCGCGCCCGCCCCCCGGCAGCGCAGCCGACCCATGTGGGAGATGTCGAACATCCCCGCCTCTTTGCGCACCGCCAGGTGCTCGGCCACGATCCCCTCGTACTGGAGCGGCATGGCCCAGCCCGCGAAGGGCACGATCCGCGCCCCCTGCGCCAGGTGCCAGTCGTACAACGCTGTGCGGAGCAGTGTGCTCATGGCCCCGTGCTCCTCTCCCTAGCCGGGCGGGCCGGCAACAAGACAAGGGCGGCCTCCGCCCTGGAAACCACCCTTGCGCTTATCGTAGTCGCCGCGGGGGGAACTTCCACCACCTGCTGCGCAACTTCCTGCCCGTGTTCCTGTTCCCCCTTCCCTCCTTCCCTTCCTCTGGCAGACGCGCCCTCGATGGGAACACGCCCGCCGCGGGGGGAAGGGAATTAGGCCGCCCGGTGGGGAGCACGCCCTTCTGCTGAGGAACGCCTGTCCATCCGGGGGAACACGCCCGCCGCTGGGGGGAATGCCGTTCCACGAAGCTGCCCGGTGTGCGGCCCCGCCCCCTGGACCTAGGCTAATCCCGCAGGCGATCGCTGTGCCTGCTGGTTCCTGATCCTTTTCCGCCGACACCGGGAGGGTGCCATGCGCCGCTTGTTTCTGCTGCCGCTGTTGGTCAGTTGCCCCCTGCTGCTCGTGGGCCGGGAGGCCATGCCCGCTGCGGATGATTACACCTACGGCCCGGATTCCCAGGTCCAGCCGGGCGTACCCCAGGGCAAGATCGTCAAATTCGAGTGGAAGGAAAGCAAAATCTATCCCGGCACGCAACGGGATTGCTGGATTTACATCCCCGCCCAGTACGACGGCCAGACGCCCCTGTGCTTGATGGTCTTCCAGGACGGCTTCAACTACCTCAATCCCAACGGGCCATTCCGCGTCCCGATCGTGTTCGACAATTTGATCCACAAAAAAGAGATTCCCCCGATGGCGGGCGTGTTCGTCAATCCCGGCGTCTTTCCTGCCCGTAAGGGGAAGGATGGCAAATTCGCCTCCAACCGCAGCGTGGAGTATGACACCCTCTCCAAGCAGTATGCGGAGTTTTTGGAGAAAGAGATACTGCCGGAGGTGGCCAAGCATGTGAAGCTGCGCCCGGAGGCGGAAGCCCACGGCATCGGCGGCATCAGCTCCGGCGGCATCTGCGCCTTCACGGCGGCCTGGGAACGCCCCGATCTGTTCAGCAAGGTCCTCTCCCACGTCGGCAGCTTCACCAACATCCGCGGCGGGGACATTTATCCCGGCTTGATCCGCAAGACCGCCCGCAAGCCGATCCGCATCTATCTGCAAGATGGCAGCGGGGACCTGGACAACGAACACGGAAGCTGGCCGCTGGCGAACTTGCAGATGGCCGCCGCCCTCCGTTACATGCACTACGACTACAAGTTCGTCTACGGCGATGGGGCGCACAATGGCCGGCACGGCGGCGTCCTCCTCCCGGATGCCCTCCGCTGGCTCTGGCGCGATGTCCGCTGACGGCGGGAAACTGGTTCCGTCGATTGGTTCCGACCTGGGATGGGTTCCCCCCTTCAACTAGCTCCGTCGATTGGTTCCGACCTGGGATGGGTTCCCCCCTTCGGCTGGTTCCGCCGATTGGTTCCGGCCTGGGATGGGTTCCCCCCTTCGGCTAGCTCCGTCGATTGGTTCCGACCTGGGGTGGGCTCCCCCCTTCAACTAGCTCCGTCGATTGGTTCCGGCCTGGGATGGGTTCAGTCCTTCCAGTTGCCGCTGGGCCAGCTCTGGTCCCGCACCGGGGCGAGGATGCCCTGGACTTCAGCCAAAAGCTGCGAGTCCAGGGGTTGGTCCAGGGCCTGGAGGTTGACCAGCAGTTCGCTGCGGCGGGCGGTGCCGGTGAGGGTGCAGGGGATGCGTTCCTGGGCGTAGCAGAATTGCATGGCCAAAACGGCGATGTTTTGCCCGCGCCGCCGGCAGTGCTCGACCGCGGCCTGGCAGGCGGCCCGAATCTCCGGCCCGGCGGGATGCCACGGCGGCGGACCCTGCTCCGTCAGCAGCCCCAGGGCCAGTGGCGAGGCGTTGATCACCGCCGTCCCGCGTGCCTCCGCCACCGGCAGCAGCTCCGCCAATAGCCGCGTGTTCTGCAACGTGTAATGCGCGTAACTGATGATGACATCCAACTGGCAGCGCTCCACCGCCTGCCGCAATAGTCCCAACGGGTAGGCCGACATGCCGATGAAGCGCGTCTTTCCCTCCTGGCGGAGCTGTTGCAGGGTCTCGTAGGTCTGCGTGAAGATGGCCTCGTAATTGTCGGCAAACTCGATGTCGTGGGCCAGGAGAATATCGACGGCCTCCGTGCGTAGCCGGCGCAGAGAACCTTCCACGCAGCGGCGCAGACCCGCGGGGGAAAAGTCGAACACGTCCCGGTCCAGCCGCCCCGCTTTGGTGCAGAGAATCACCCGCTGGCGCAAACCGCCTTCCAGAATCCGCCCCAGATACTCCTCGGACAGCCCCTTGCCGTAGTAGGCGGAGGTGTCGATGAAGTTGACGCCGGCGTCGAGGGCAGCCCAGACGCAGTCCCGCGCCTCCTCGAAGGCCACCGGGCCGTACTGCTGTCCGATGGCCGCCCCCCCTTGCCCCAGCACCGACACTTCCAGCCCCGTGCGCCCCAACGGCCGGTAACGCATGGCCCCGCCTCCTCCTGCCCTCCGCCCACCTTTTTCCCTCGTGCCTCCGCCCCCGTTCGGATCACCTGAGCCTTTTCTTCCCCGCACCTTTAGCTCAGAGACACATGCCGCCCGGTGCGGATCGACTCCTCGATCGCTTCGATCATCTTCTGCGCCGTGATGGCGTCCTCCAGGGTGGACAGGGGCGCTTCCCCCTGCCGGATGCAGCGGTGAAGGAAGTGATAGACCTCGTTGGTGATCGACCCCTGGTAGGCGGTGTAGGTCTGGGAGTGGACCAGGCCGGGCTTGATCTCGACATGGTCGCGGTAGCTATAGCGGGTGCTGCCGCCGGTACCGATGACTTTGACCAGCACGGTCCAGGGATCGCCGGAGTGGTCATCCGCGGCGAAGCTGGCGCAGAAGTGGGCCAGGGCGCCATTTTCCAGGCGCATCTGCACCATAGCAATGTCTTCTTCCGTGTAGGTTTGGTAATGCAGGACCGCCTTCATGGCCGAGATTTCCACCGGTCGGCCCACCAGATAGAGCAGAATGTAGGAGTGATGGGTCAAAATCTGGCGGACGACGCCGGGGTAGCGCCGGGCCACCTCTTCGGGATGGTGGATATTGTAAAGCACATAGCAGGAGACGATCCGCCCCAGGTCCCCGCTGGCGACCAGCTCGCGGGTCCGCTGCATGCTGGCTTCGTAGATGTAATTGTGGCCGGGCATGCACACCCGTTTCTGCGCCTGGGCCAAGTCCCGCATGCGGGCGATCTCCGCCACGTTCACCCCGACCGGCTTTTCCACCAGCACATGCTTGCCGGCCCGCAACGCTAGCTCCGTGTAGGTCAGGTGGGTTTCCAGATTGGTCAGGACGAAGACGGCGTCGATGGCCGGGTCCTGCACCAGTTCTTCCGGCGTGGCATAGGTGCGGCAGCCGAACTCCCGCGCCCGCTGCTCGGCCCGGTCCGCCGAGCGGTTCCACAAGCCCACCAGGCGCGCCCCCGGACACTTCTGCACCGCACGGGCATGCAGCACCGAAACATCCCCCGCGCCGATAAAGCCAACCCCGATCGTCTCCGGACTGGTTCCCATACGACACGCTCCTGTGCGACAGCTCCAGCCACGGGAAGCGGACCTCTATCCCCTGGACCAGCGGCTGGCGTGGGGATCATCGTATCAGTCCCCCGTGGCATTGGCCGGAGGGAATTTTTTACTTCACTTCTTACGAAACCGAGTTATGATAGTCCAACTGGAGTGAGATCATGAGGTCGAAAATGCCCCGCAAGACCCGAACCCAGGACAATGATATTTTCCCTCGCAGGGACCGTTCCATCGCGATCTCGCTGAGTGAGCCACAACCAGGAGTACCGGGTGGACCCGCCATCGTGTCAACACGCCGGAGTGCATTCCGGACCGAACCGATGACCCAACCAGGACCGAACCGATGAGAGATCACAACCTTACCCGCATGCCCCCCGCCGGAAGTCGCGTACGGTTGAGCCTCGCAACGTCGAGCGACCCCGTGGTGGGGCCGAAACACCTCCTCACCGGGATGCGACCCCTGGCCCCGCCGGCGACGGCCCGACCGCTTTCCCGCCACGGCTGGCTCCGCGGTCTATTCCCGTGGATCATGGTGATCGTCACGATCCTCGGGGCTACGGCACCGGCGGCTCGCGCGACCGACCCGAACGCCTCGCCGCCAAACATCCTGTTTCTGTTCGCCGACGATCAACGGGCCGACACCATCGCCGCGTGGGGCAACCCACACATCCGCACCCCGAACCTCGATCGGCTCGTCGCTCACGGTTGCAGCTTCCGCAATAACTACTGCTTCGGCTCCAACAGCGGGGCGGTCTGCGTGCCCAGCCGGGCGATGCTCATGAGCGGCCGAACCTGGTTCGACGTGAAGCCGAATCTCGACGGTGTCCCCCTGCTACCCGAGATCCTCCGAGCTGCCGGCTACACGACCTTCGCCACCGGCAAGTGGCACAACGGCGAATCTTCCTTCGTGCGGGCCTTTCCGGACGCCCGTTCGGTCTTTTTCGGCGGGATGGCCGATCACACGAAGGTCCCCGTCGCGGACGTGAGCGGCGGCAAGGTCACGAATCGCCGAGTGGCGAAGAAGTTCTCTAGCGAGGAATTCGCAGACGCCGCGATCGAATTCCTCAACGGCTACAAGGGAAGAAAGCCGTTCTTCTGCTACGTCGCCTTCACGGCCCCGCACGACCCCCGGAACCCACCCGAGAAGTACCGCGAGATGTACTACCAGGCTCGCCCGCCGCTGCCCGCGAACTTCCGCCCGCTGCCGGCCTTTGACAACGGGTTGACGAAGAATATCCGCGACGAGAACCTTGCCCCCTACCCGCGAACCAAGGAAGTCGTGGGGGATCAGTTGTGTGAGTACTACGGCCTCATCACCCACCTGGACGAGCAGGTGGGCCGCATCCTGAAGGCACTCGAGAAAAGCGACTACGCCCAGAATACGATTGTCGTGTACACGGCCGACCACGGCCTGGCGATGGGCAGTCACGGGCTACTCGGCAAGCAAAGCCTGTACGAGCACAGCATGAAGTGCCCGCTGGTCATCGCCGGTCCGGGTATCCCCGCCGGGAAGACGATCGACGCCTTCACCTACCTATTCGACCTATTCCCCACAATCTGCGAATGGGCCGGAGCCAAGCTGCCGGAGAAAGTCGCCGGGGAAAGCCTTCGTCCGCTGTGGGTTGGTGAGAAGAAGCAACTCCGGGACTCCGTATTCCTACCGTTCAGCGGACTCATGCGTTCGGTGCGGGACGAACGGTGGAAACTGATCGTCTACCCGCCCATCAACCACCGAGAACTGTTCGACCTGAAAACCGACCCCGGTGAGACGCGGAACCTCGCCGCCGAGCCGGGATTCGCCGCCGAGGTCGAGCGACTCACAACGCTTTTGACCGACTGGCAACGGAAGGTGGGCGACACGCAACCGCTCAGCGTCACCAAGCCAAAGCCGAAGGAGGTGCGATTCGACGACTTCGACCGCAAGCCGGACAAATGGCAACCCCCGTGGATCGTGGAGAAATACTTCGGAAAGCCTTGACCCGAAGTTTGCCTTCCATCGCACACTGTACCAAAGCAGGTACGATGCCCTGACGCACATCGTGCCCTCACGCGCACTGCACCCCGACTCACCCCCAACTCGGAAGCACACCGTTCCGGGATGCCCGGAACGCCGAAGCCCTGATGGCCCTAGAGGCGCTTGACCAATCGGGCCAATGGGAGGCCTAATGGCTAACCCAAGCCAAAATTCCAGCTTAGCGCCGTCAGAAATTCTGCTCAGGCCCCTTCTTACTTCCCCTCTGTCGTTCGGGCTGGAGAGAAACCTGGCCGGGCACCTACCGGAGGGGCAGCCGGGGCGGGAACGGTGCGCTGCGGGAGAAAATTAGGCGCCGGCTTGGTACCCCGTTTGCACAGAAGCAACGGTCAAGGGACGGTGCGGGCGTGCCTCGTGGTGTCGCACCTGTGTCCAGGTTCAGCATACTTGGCGGTGTCGCACCGGTGTCCGGGTTCAGCACGCTTGGCGGTGCCGCACCCGCGCCCCACTCCAGACTGCGGAGGACTTCGCGATGCTCAAAATTCGCACGATTCTGCACCCGACGGATTTTTCCGAGCCGTCCCAGGCGGCTTGGGAGTTGGCTTGCGCTTTGGCCCGCGATTACAACGCCCGCCTGCTCATCCTGCATGTCTATTCCCCGCCTCCGGTTTACGCTCCCGACGGCATCGCCATGCCTCTGCCCCAGGAAGAACCGGCCAGTCTGCAGGCCCGCCTCGCCGCTCTGCGCCCCCCGGATGACCGCATCCCCTACGAACACCGCCTCCTCGAAGGCGAACCTGCGGAAAAAATCCTGGAACTGGCCCAACAGGAACACGCCGACCTCATCGTCATGGGAACTCACGGCACCACCGGCCTGGCTCGCTTGCTCGTCGGCAGTGTCGCCGAAAGCGTCTTGCGTAAAGCCCCGTGCCCCGTCCTGACGGTCCGCGCCGCCGCCCTCCCCGCGGTCCAAACGTGACTTTGACCCCTCCTCCACGGGCGAACACGGGGCGGGTTCTGCCAGCCCGCATCGGCCCAGCGCCAAACAGACACAGTCCTTGTAACCCTGCCGCACAGCCTTGGGACAAAATCCGGCCAGCCCGACGGAACGGTCCGAGCACCGGAGGCGAAGCGGCTTCGGAACGGACCGCCAGAATGTGTGCGACGCCGGATGGCCTTCCCCTGCAACGTGTGAGCGGATTCCCCCCTCTCATTAATTGAGGACTTTTTTCTCCAAAATCGAGGCCGAGCCGGGCGTCTGGTACGGCCTGTGCATAAAGCTTCTGGCGTCTCACCGTGTCCGAAGCGGAAACGAGGGGGAAGGAGGCGAACATGACTCTCGCGGCATCGGGTTTGACCGAGCGGCAAGTGGAACATTACCGCCGGCGCTTGGAACGGCTAGTCGCCCGCCTGCGGCCGGAGGTGCGCCATCTGGAGGCGGAAGCCTGGCGCGGCTCGGAGCAACCGGTGGCCGGGGTGGAGCTGCCGGGCATCGACACCGATCCGCCCAGCCAGGAGGAGGAGGAATACCTGGCACGGGTGCTCTGGCAAAACGAGCGGGAAATCCTGGCACAAGCCCAGGACGCCCTCACCCGCATCGCCGCTGGTACCTATGGCCTGTGCGTCCACTGCGGTGCGCCGATCGGCAAGGAACGGCTCGATCTGCTTCCCCACACCCCGTACTGCATCGACTGCGCCCGCAAGGCGGAAGCAGGAGAGCTGGACTAAAAGCGGCCCTGAAACCCCCCGCCTCTTTCCTAGGATGTGCGAGGCCTGACCATGAATCGTTCGGAAGCGCTGCGGCAGTTGCTCGAAGACCTGATCCGCGTGCTCCAGGAGCAGGTGCGCCTGCTGGAACGCACCGTGGAGCGGGTCGAACAGGTCACTGGCCATTTGGGCGTGGCGGCGGAGTATGGCATCATCGCCTCGGAGCTGGCCGCCCTGGCCGTGCGGGCACGCCAACTCGCCGAGCAAACCACCTGGGAGCCGGTGTGAACCCGCCGCTTCTCGCAGACCGCCCGAACGCGCCGACTCCTGGGGAATCGGTCGAAAACGGCTGTCCCCACCGGGGCCTCTAGCCTTCACTCCGGCTGCCTCTGGTGTCCGGCTGCCTCGGGCGACAGGGCCAGCCCGCGAACTGGGGCTGGTTTTTTTCCAACGCTGGTAAGGGGAAAGGTTCCGGTGAAATGTTCCACCCTGGAAATCCTGGGTCTGTGAGCGGACGGGGACAGATTCTCTGCGCGATTCGGAAAGGAGGGTGCATCATGTTCGTTCCAACCGGTTGGCGCGACTGGGAGCTGGTGATGGCTGCGTTGCTGTACGCCTGGGCTGCCCTGGCGGCGGCCTCCCTGTTCGCCTTCGGAGTGGCTTACGGCCTGTTCCGGGAGCATTCGCCTTCCGCGGGCGCTTCTCCGCCGGGCCAAGCCGGTCAAGCCGTGCAGGCTGCGGCTTCCACCGTGTCTTCCTCGACGGTCTACGTCACGCCAGCGCGTCCTTCCCCCGCGGCGGTCCCTGCGGCGGAGCCGAGCCGTGAAACTAGCCGGGAGTGGGCGGCGGCCAACGCCTCCTGACCAGAAGTCCCGCAGGCTCCCGGTGCGGAATCCCGCAGCGGTAGTGCCCTCTCCAATTGTATGATGAAGGTGCGGACAAGACCCCGCCCTTCAGCGTGGGGAGAGAATAGATCGGAGTGCCTGGTAAGGAGTTGACTCCGTGGAACTACCGCAATTGCATCATCCGTGGCTGATTGCCGTCTGGCCGGGGATGGGCCATGTGGCCATCAATGCGGGGATTTACCTGCTGGCCAAGCTCGGCATGAACGCCCTGGCGGAATTCGAGACCCCGGACCTCTTCGACGTGGAACAGGTGGAGGTCAAGGAAGGCCTGATCCAGCCAGTGCGCCGTCCCCGGCATCGTCTCTACGTCTGGCAGGACCCTCAGCAACGGCACGACCTGGTCGTCTTCGTCGGCGAAGCCCAGCCGCAGTGGGGCAAATACGCCTTCTGCCGCCACCTCATGGACATCGCCCGCAAGCTCAACGTCGAGCGGGTCTTCACCTTCGCCGCTATGGCCACGCAGATGCATCCCCGGCAGCGCTCCCGCGTCTTCGGCGCGACCACCGATCCCGCCTACCGGGACGAACTCAAACAACTGGAACTCCACCTGCTCCAGGACGGGCACATCGGCGGCCTCAATGGCATCCTGTTGGCAGCGGCGGCGGAAGCCCAGCTCCCCGGCACCTGCTTGCTCGGCGAAATGCCCCACATCTTCGCCCAATTCCCCTTTCCCAAGGCGTCTCTGGCCATCCTGGAAGTCTTCACCACCATCGCCCGCCTGGACCTGGACCTGACCGAACTGCAACGCGAAGCGGAACGGGTGGAAGAACAGCTTGGCGAACTGCTCGAACGCGTCCAGGAAAAGTACCGCGAGCTTCACGGTGAAGCCGAGGAGGGCGAAGAAATAGAGCCGGAGGAAGGGGAAGAAGCCGCGGAGGAAGCCGCCCCGGAAGCGGACCGCGAAACCGCCTCCGCCGAAGCCCCGGAAGACACCCGCCGCCCCGGACGCAACGGCAAACTCTCCCCCGCCGACCAGCAGCACATCGAGCAGCTCTTCACCGAGGCCGCCGCCGACCGCTCCAAAGCCTTCGAGCTGAAGCGGGAACTCGACCGCCTCGGCGTCTTCAAAGACTACGAAGACCGCTTCCTCGACCTCTTCAAAAAACCCTCCGCCTGAGCCCCCCGCCTTCCGCCTCTCCCTTCGCTCCCGCAGCCCCGGCGCGAATCTGGGGCCGGAGCCGGTGGGAGGCAGCCTGAGTCCTCACCGGGCGGGCGCTGGAGGAAAGGCCGGAGCATTTTCTTCCGCAAAATCCGCAGTCAGGGATGGACGATGGGCCTTCGCGGGGGATATAATAGGACAAAAACATGCGATTATCGGCATTCATCCAGGCCGGATCGCCGGGGGCAAGAGGGAACCATGCTGAGCAAAACCGGTTTGCATGCTGTGCGTGCGATGGTGGCGTTGGCACAACTGCCGCCAGCGGCCTATGCCGGAGCGGGGAGCATCGCCCGCCGCATCAGCGCTCCCCCGAACTATCTGGCCAAGCTCCTGCGCCTCCTGGTTGACCAGGGCCTGGTCGAATCCCAAAAGGGACTGGGCGGGGGCTTCCGCTTGGCCCGCGATCCCCGCACGATCTCCCTCTACGATGTCGTGGAACCGATCGAGCACCTGAGCCGCTGGTCCGGCTGCATTCTGGGCTTGCCAGCCTGTTCGGACTCCGCGCCTTGTCCCCTCCACGAGCGCTGGAAGGCTGTCCGCAGCGCCTATATCCAGATGCTCCAGCGGACCACTCTGGCGGACCTGGTGGCCAGAATCCCGCCGCGGCGAAAAATTCCCTCCTGAAAGCCTCCGGGGATCAGGAGGGCCTTTTTTTGAGCCTCCAAAATAGGACAATAACATGCGATTTGACGAACGGAAAACTCTCCATCGGCTGGTCAATTTCGGATAAACACATGCGATTCGAGGAATCCAGGAGGCCCCGGCTATGGCTCCGACTCCGCTTCCGATCGATGGCCTGACGATGATTCCTGAGCTATTGCGCCGCTATCCCCAGGCACGGCAGGTGCTCGACCGCTACGGCTTGCAGGGCTGTGGCGGGCCGGAGGGACCGGTCGAGTCCCTGGCTGCCTTTGCCCGCCTCCATGATGTGCCCTTGGAACGGCTGCTGGAGGAGATACGCCAGGTGCTGAGCGCTCCGCGCCCTCCGCTTTCCCCGGCGCTGCCGGCCTCGTCCGGACCGCCTCGCGGCGTAGATGCGATTTATCGCCCCTTCTTCCTGGCCGGCATTCTGGTCACGCTGACAGCGGGGGCGACGTGGGGAGCGTATCTGCTGCTGCGGATCGGCTGGGCGGGTTCGTTCCGGGCCGTGGGAGTCCATGAGATCAACGCTCACGGCCACGCCCAGATTTTCGGCTGGGTCGGCCTCTTCGTCATGGGCTTTGCTTATCAGGCATTTCCCCGGTTCAAGCACACGGTGCTGGCGTATCCGGCGCTGGCGTGGGCGAGCCTGGTGCTGATGCTGCTGGGCATCGTCGGGCGCTCGGTGGGCGAGCCGCTGGCAGAAAGCCGTGCGGCGGCGGGCGTCCTTGCGGTGGCCTCGGCCTGGCTGGAGGTGCTCGCCGTGCTCCTCTTCGTGATCGTGATCGGGGCGACCTGGCGGCGGGCGGAGCGCGGCCTGACCTGCTCCGACGGCTACATTCTCGCGGCCTTGCTCTGGTTCGCCATCCAGGCGGTTTACGAAGCGGTCTATTTGCAGGCCCTCTTGCAGACCCAGAGCCGGGAAGAACTGCTGACGTTGATTGCGGCCTGGCAGGGAGCGCTGCGGGACATCCAGATTCACGGCTTCGCCTTGCTGATGATCCTGGGCGTGACCCAGCGGGTGGTGCTCCCGGCCTACGAAATGGCCGCACCGTCCCGGCGGGGAAGTCTGGCGGCCCTGGCGCTGCTCAACCTCGCTGTGCTGGGAGAAGTTTTCGGCCTGATTCTCCTGGGGGAGTCCCGCCGGTTCTGGGCCGGCGTCTGGTATGCCTCTGTCTTGCTGCTGTCCGCCACAGTGATGACACTGGTCTGGCACTGGGGGATTTTCCGGCCGGTGCGGGAAGCGGATCGCAGCCTCAAGTTCATCCGTGCCGCCTACGCCTGGCTGCTGCTGTCGCTAGCCATGCTGGTCCTCTTGCCGGGGTATCAGTTCGGCCTGTTGCCGAAGCTGGCGCCGGAGAGCCTGGCCGTGCAGATCGGCTTTTCCCACGCCTACTACGGTGCTGCCCGCCATGCCGTCACCGTGGGGTTCATCAGCCTGATGATCCTGGGGATGGCCGCACGGGTGGTGCCCACTCTCCAGGGTGTCGATCCGCGCCGCCTGCCGCGCCTGTGGGTGCCGTTTGTCCTGCTCAACGCCGGCTGTACCCTGCGAGTCGTGGGCCAGACCATGACGGACTTCCTGCCGTCGGCGTACCCCCTCATGGCTGCCAGCGGCGTGCTGGAAGTGGCCGCACTCGCCCTTTGGAGCGGCCATCTCGTCCGTCTGATGTTCGGCGGCTGGCGTTCCCGCACGGCGGAGCTGCTGCCCTACATCCCCGGCACGCCGATCGAGGAAGGCCACAGCGTCGGCGAAATCCTCGCCCGTTACCCGGAACTGCTGGAAACATTCCTGGCCCTGGGGTTCCGCCCGTTGGCCCAATCCTGGCTGCGGCAAACGCTCGCCTATCGAGTCAGCATTGGCCAAGCCTGCCGATACCTGGGCCTGCCCACGCAGAAAGTCCTCGCCG
The DNA here is from genome assembly GCF_013694095.1 of Thermogemmata fonticola. Taxonomy (NCBI): domain Bacteria; kingdom Pseudomonadati; phylum Planctomycetota; class Planctomycetia; order Gemmatales; family Gemmataceae; genus Thermogemmata; species Thermogemmata fonticola. The sequence continues at coordinate 170,014 of NZ_JACEFB010000009.1, forward strand.
CGCTCAATCAGGCACGCGAGGCCTTGCCGCCGTCGATGCGTTCCCTGCCTGTCCTGACGTCCTGACCGTCCGGAGATTTTTCTCGCGGGAAAAACCGAACATGACAGGAGGACTGAACGCGAACGGTTCCAGCAAACGATCCAACGAAGTTTTTTCTCGAATTTAGGAGTATATCTTTAACTACCTGCATTCCAAAGGAGTTTAGATCATGGCGATTCCGCATGCCGCTCCGGGCCAGGTCATCGATGTTCGGCCCTTGGGGTCCGCGCTGCGCCAGAGCTTGACGACGACGCTGATCAAGACGGCCCGGCTGGAGGTCATCCGCCTGGTGCTGCCCGCGGGTAAGGAAATCCCGCCGCATAAAGTGGCTGGCGAGATCACGGTGCACTGCCTGGAAGGGCGGGTGGCCTTCACGGCTCTGGGGCGGACCCAGGAGTTGGCGGCGGGCCAGATGCTCTACCTTCCCGGCCACGAGCTGCACTCCTTGCGCGGCCTGGAGGACGCCTCCGTCCTCGTCACCATTTTGCTGTGAAATCCGCGGGGGTCAAAAGGCGGATCCTTCACCTCTGGGGGAAGGCGCACCCCTGCCCGTGCTGTTCTGGTGCAGCAGTACCCTGGGACCGAGGGTCAGGGAAAACAGGACTTCAAGGGCCGGCGCAGGCGGGGTTGTCGTAAGTCCCAGGATTTGCAGTTCGTTGGCGTTATTGGCCGCGACTGGCCTCAGAACAGAGGAGTGCCCCGCGTAGGACTCGAACCTACAACCCGCTGATTAAGAGTCAGCTGCTCTGCCAGTTGAGCTAGCGGGGCGTGCCGGAGAAGGCGAACGGTCGCAGGCCGCCCATCCTGGACGATTCGACGAGGAAAGCCGAGCGGAGGATGGCCCGCGGAGATATTTTTGGAAAGACCGAGGAAAGTTTCAAGGGGCCGAAGGCGAAATCCCCCTTTCCCGCCAGCACCGGAAGGCTGAAGAACGAGAAAGGCGGGCGGCGGAGAGGGGAGTGCCGTCAGGAGGCGGCGGGCAGGTTCTGGTCCTGGTTCTGACGGGCTTCTGCGTTCTGAGGATGGTGCTGGTGATGCAGGGGAAGCAGCTCCTGACGATAGATAGGCACTTCACGGGGCGCTTCGATACCGAGGCGGATTTTGCCGCGGTCGATGTCCACCACCGTGATACAGATGTTGTCGCCGATGTAGATTTTCTCGCCCAGTTTACGACTGAGTACTAACATGGGGCATCCTCCGGAGTCCGCATCAGTCGTTCCTAAACGCTTCCTAATTTTACTTCACAAAGTGACCGGCGATGGTGGGAATTTGGCCAGAAAGGAGCCGACTTTGCGGATTGTCCAGGCTCATTTCCGGTAGATTGGGTGCGATCGTTGAAGCTGGCCGATTGGATCGGACCGTTGGGGTTGGAACCGCAAGGTCGCGGGACCTGCCGGAAGGGGAACGGAGGCGGCGCTCCGCTCCCTGTTGCCGTTCCGCCGGCGCTTCCGAGGCGGTTCGGTCTCCGGGCAGGTCGGGGTGTCCGAGTCCGGTTCAAGCGGCTTGAGGCGGCGGGCTGGCGTCCAGGCCGTGCTGCCGGAGGTATTCCAACGGCCGCGGATCGCCGGGGTAGCGGGCATCGGCGGGGTGGAAGAGGGCCTGTTTGCGGCGGGTGCGCTCCTCCAGCACGGCCAGTTTTTCGGGACTGCCGGGCGGCGCCGTCGTGGGCAAAGGCGGCAGCGGCGCGTTGCCGTTGAAGTTCCCCACCCCGCGCCGAGCGTACTTGCTCGTGGACGGATACTGCTCCTTGACACCGGGCGTGTAGTAGCAACTCCAGCACAAACCGCGGGGTCGATTCACCTTGCACTTGTGACAATGACGGCAGACAGCGGTGCTCGTAGCCATGGGCGATACCTCCTAGAAGAAAGAGCATTCTCGTGCGTCAGGCGTTCGGTGGTTCCGGTCCATCCGGTTTGGATCGATCCGGTTCGGGTCCATCCGGCGGTGTGTCTGGGCTGGGGCGGACTTCCGAGGGGTCCGGCCGGGGCTGGCGGCAGTGCCCTGCACACGGACCCAGGACCCCAGGGACGGCAGGGGGACCACTCCCCACTATCAGGCGGCGGCCAGGGTGACCGGGAAGGTGATAGGATCACTCCCGGCGATAGGATCGCTCCCCGCGATAGGATCGCGTCCTGCGGTGGAACCGTTGTCGGCGCGGGAGTCGCTCTGCGTGGCAGAGTCGCTTCCGGCGGCAGAGGCGGCGGCTGGCGCCGGCTTCGCCTGCCGTTGGGCCAAGGCCAGCTCCACCTCCGCCAGCAGTTCCCGGCGGACGATCTCCCGCGGCGTGTCGTCGTACCAGTTGAGGAAATGGCGGCAGGCGGTCGGCTCCCCCAGGCGCAGGTCCGCCTCGTAGCAGAGGCGGGCGAAATACTCCTCGACCTGGCCGACCGTCTTCAGCCCCTCGCCGCGCCAGCCGCAGTAACCCAGGGCACAGGCCGCTTCCACCGCCCAATCCATCAGGGACAACAGCGGCGGCGGCGTCGTCGTGGCCCCCTGCTGGAGCCGGGGATCGTCCGTCACCAGCCCCTCGCGCAACGCCTCCAGCGCTGCCGTGGACAGCTCCGGCACAAACCCCTCGCGCCAGACCTGCCGCCAGGCTTCGCCGCCGCAAGATGGCACCCCAGCCACCAACTGTCGATCGTGTGTCATCGTCTCACCCTCCCCGGCGAGACCGGCCGATGCGATCCCGTTGCCTCTGCCCCGTTCCGCCGGCCTCTCCGAGCGGTCCGGCCCGTGTCGGCCTGTCCGTCGCGGAACCGGGAAAACTCCTCATTCCGGCCTCGCTGCTATCTCTTATACAGATGTTCACATATGTGTCAATGTTCATGAGCGAAAAAATGCCGAAAAAACCCGGTTTTTGCCCCGCCGCGGCGAAAAACTCGCCATTGCTACCCCCGCGCACGCCCAGGAAAAGCGACATTTCTAGACAAGCTCAGCCGCAGGAAACCGCGAGGGAGACGGAGGAAGCCGAGACGGGAAAGAAGGCGGACCGGAGGGGGAAGCGCCAGCCGACAGAGAGCAGGGAGGCGGGAATGGACCGGAGGGGGAAGCGCCAGCCGACAGAGAGCAGGGAGGCGGCGGGGCGGAGACGGGCGGAGACGGAGAAGCGACAGCGAATGGGGAACAGACGGGCGGAGCGCGACGGAGTCGTGACAGCCGACGGCGGGGCAGTGTCTCTTCGGTTCGAGAAGGGTTAGGGCGGGCTGACCGGGTTTGCTAGCGAACCGCACGCTTTCCCCGCGGTGGAAATCGCCCGGCGGACCCTGAGCGGAGCGGGACGGAACCTGGAACGCCTCGCGCTTTGGCAAACAGGGTCAGGGTCAGAACAGGGTCACAGCATGGGGCGCGTGACCTCCATGGACCAGACAATTCCCCGGACATGCCCCGTCCGTTTTTCTCCCCACGCTTTTTCTCCCCACGCTACGGACGACGGACGGCCAGCCAGACGATCAGACCGATGAGGAGGAGTTGGAGGAACACAATCGTCCAATAGGTCTTTTGGAACGAGGTTTTGCGTGTCTTATGGCGCAGGACTTTTTGGGCGGCGAAAGCGGCGGGGGAACCGCCGAGGAAGGCCAACCCCTGCAAGACGCTTTCCGGGACGCGGACCAGGGATGAACCGGCGATGAGTTTGTCGTAGCTGTAGAGGGCCAACGTCGTGAGGTTGATCGCGGCCAGGTAGGCCAGGGCCGGGTGCCAACCGCCAGAGACGGCCAGGAGGAGGGCGAGGATCACCACACCACAGGCGGCTGCCAGGCCATAAAACGCCGTCGGCGACATGGCTTTGTTCCCGGGTTTGGAAGGCTCACGTATCCCCAGTCTCAGGAAGGAAGGTAAAACCAGACCTCTCCTCGTAAATTGTGTTCCGCTTATCATTGGGCTAACAAGGAATCATGTCAACCGGAATTGTCGGCGGCCGTGCGGCGCTAGCCTTGGCGCCCCGCGTGAATGTCCGCCCGGAGAACAGGGTCTGTCCGCCTCAAGCTGGGACGGTCCCAGGGGCGGGGGAGAAGGTCGAGTCAATTTGACACAGACCGGAAAAACCAACCGGCCGCTTCCGTCGTCGGAAGTGACAAACCGGAGAGAGGCGAAGTCACGAGATCGGTTCCGGCGTCGTAACGAGCCAATAAGGGAGAAGCGATGAGGCCAGCGAAGCGATGAGGCACGTAGAAGGGAGGGTACGACCATGCTGCGGCGCATGCTGTTGTGCCTGACGGCAGGGGTGCTGGGCGGGCTGTTGGTTTGGTCCGCCTTCCTGTCGTCCTCGAACGCGGGACAAGCCGACACCCAAGCGTCGCCCCCGTCAGCATCTCAGGAGAACAAGGAGAACAAAGGGAACACGGAGAAAGGCCCAAGTCCGGCGGACAAGTCGGCGAACCCGATCGGCTCCGCTCCGGGGGAGGACATCACCGCGAAAGTGCGGGAGATCAATTCGCCGCGTTACCCGGCTCCGCCGAGCCAATTCCGGGTGGGGCATGCGAAGGCGATGGCCGAAAACCGTGTGCAACTCCGACGTCAGGCCCAGGGATTCACGCTGGAGTTTCCCGCCCACGCCCCCATTCCCACGCCGACGGTCTATGAGGGCAAGCTCTACGTAGGTGGCGGCTTCCGCAGCCGACAGTTCTACTGCTTCGATGCCAAGACCGGTAAGCCGATCTGGGCGGTCGATCTGAGCGATGATGGGCCGAGTTCCGCGGTCTGTTCCGACGGCGTCGTGATCTTCAACACGGAATCCTGCACGCTCTTCGCCCTGGATGCCAACACGGGGAAGCATCTGTGGTCCTACTGGCTGGGGGACCCGCTCACGAGCACGCCGGCGATTGCCAACGGCATCGTGTTCACGTCCTACCCCTGCGCGGCGCAATGGGCGGGGCTGCCGCAGATTCCGAACCTTGGGCCGGGAGTCCCGCCGTTACCCGGAGGTCCCAAGCCGGCGAAGCCGCCCGTAGGAGGTCCCAAGCCGGCGAAGCCGCCCGTAGGAGGTCCCAAGCCGGCGAAGCCGCCCGTAGGAGGTCCCAAACCGGCTGATGAGCCGTCCCTCTCCGGTTCCCAGCCGGCCCAGACGCTAGCGGGAAGCGGCCAGCCGGCCCCAGCGGCGGGCAATCCGCCCCTGCCCCGACCGACGCATGCCTTCATCGCTATCGAGTTGAAAACCGGGAAGATTCTCTGGCAGCGCTGGATCGATAGCGACGTGATCTCGGCCCCCGTGATCGATGAGGAGGAAGTGCTGGCGGCGACGTTTGCCGGAACCCTGTACCGCTTCCAGCAACGCGATGGGACGATCGTCTCGGCTCGACGTTGTGGTGTCACCTCGGCTCCGACGGCGGTCGGCGAGCAGGTGTACTGGACCCAGCGGGCGGACCGTGATCGGCAGGTAGCGGAAGCGGTGGTGGGTGCGGAGCGGCGTAACCAAACGCTGAACTTTGCTGCGGCGCGGCAAGCCGCCCCGTATTTGGACAAGGAAGTACAGATGCGTGCCAAATTGGCCACATTCGCCAAATCCCTCGACGCGGGCAACGGTCTAGGCGCCGGTGCCCAGCAAGCCGCCAATGCCGGCGCGGCGATGTTCAATATCGGCCAGGCCAACATTTCCGCTCTCCAGGCCTTCCAGGGTTCGCGCGTGCTGTACTTCCGCCGGCAGCTTTACTCCGCGATGGGGGACAAAATTGTGTGCGTGGACGCCCAAACGGGTAAAGAAATCTGGGAGCGGAAGGTCGACGGGGATTTGCTCAAGGAAGGCGGGTATCTGGCCACCGCCCCCGCGCTCGCCGGGGACCGGCTTGTGGTGGCTACCCTCAAAGGGGAAGTCCTCCTCCTCGAACCGAGCCAGGGAAAAGTCGTGAAGACGTACACCGTGGGGCATCCGGTGCGCACCCAGCCCGCCGTGGTCGAGGGACGGGTTTACGTCAGCACGTTCGATGGCCGCGTCGTCTGCATCGACACAGGGGACGCCCAGCTGACCGGCTGGTTCACCTGGGGCGGCGACATGGGCCACACCAACCTCAGCGCCGCCAACCCCCGCGCCAAGTGACCTCAGCGCCGCCAACCCCCGCGCCCCGTGACACTTCGGGGGGAACCAACCGCTAACAGACACGCAGCAGGGGCCAAACGCGTGCGGAAGAGCACGTAGCCCTCCGGGAGACAGTCGGCGGCTGGGGAACCGCAGGAGCGCGGCTCCGCGGGCCAAGCCCTTTTTCCTCGGTGAATCAAGCCCTTTTCTCCCGCAGGTCCAGCCCCTTTACTTCGGCAGGTCCAATCCTTTCTTCGGCGGGCCAAGCTCTTTTCTCCCACGGGTGAAATGGAGCGTCGCAGGCGCACGAGGCGGCGGGGGACGGCCGGTGAAAGGTGAGGAGGCCCTAGCGGTGGGGCTGGTGGGGCCGGTGGACCGCGGTCAGTCCTGGCTCAGAGCGGGGGCGGGGAGGGGCAGGGCGGCCAGCTCCTGGCGGTAGCGGTGGATTTTGGCCACGGCCTGGGCAATCTGGAGCACGTCCTCTTCCGAGCCGCTGAGGACGGGATGGTGGAGGAGGACGCAGCGGTGGTGGGCCGCGGTGGCGTGGCGGAGGGGGGTAGCGGCGCGGTAGCGGGAGGGGGAGCGGTGCAGATGCAGGGCACGGAAGCCGGGAGCGATGGCGATCCCTTCCGCTTGCAGGGCGGCGAGGAAGTGGGCGCGGGACAGGCCGAAGGCGGCGGCGTCGTAGTCCCAGCCGAGCTTGTAGAACGCCGGCTGCGTCTGGGGTGTCTCCAGCGGGGCGAGGCGGCGCAAGGCGCCGAAGGGCGCCAGAGCCGCTTCCAGCCGGGCGGCGCGGGCGGCACGCTGAGCGGTCCGGGCGGGCAGTTGCTCAAGCTGCGGGCGCACCACGGCGGCTTGTAACTCGCTCAAAGCGGCCCATTCCTGCGGTCCGCGACGCAGCCACAGGCGCAGGCGTTGAGCCAGCCGGGCCTCGTGGCAGAGCAACGCTCCCCCGCGCCCCGCCGCCACCAGCTTGGAACCGCCGAAGCTCACCACGCCGATGTCCCCCCAGCTTCCCAAGCGCCGGCCCTGGAGTTGGCCGCCGATGGCCTGGGCTGCATCCTCGATGACGTACCACCCTCGCTGCCGGGCTAGCTCCAGCACCGCGGGCATGTCCACGATGCCGCCGTGCAAGTGGGAGCAGATCACCGCTTTGACGCGGGGGCTGGCCGCCGCCGCCAGCAGCTCCGCATCCAGTTGCCAGGACAACGCGGTGACATCGACCAGCACCGGCACCGCTCCCACGGCGTGAACGCTCAGGAAGTTCCCCTCGTAGTCGTAGGCGGCTAGCAGGACTTCATCCCCCGCTCCGACGCCGCAGGCCCGCAAGGCCGCCTCCACCGCCAGCGTCCCACTGGCGCAGAGGAGCACGTGCGGCACCTGGAAAAACTCGGCCAGCTCCGCGCTGAGCGCCTCGGACTGCTCGCTGTGGTACCGTCCCCACAGTCCCGCCGCCGCCGCTCGCCGCAGGGCTTCCTCCACGGCGGCATTGGTGCCCGGCCAGAGGGGCGGGCCGTCCGGCCGCACCGGCCTTCCCCCCAGCAGGGCCGGCCGCTCCTCGCTCCCCGCACACCTTCGGTTCATCCCTTCGCTGCTCTCCGTGTTCGCGTTGCTTCTGCTCGCCCCTGTTTCCTTCCCCCCTGGCGGTGCTGCCAGCTCCACCCAGGGACGCCGAAAGCGCAGGCGTCCCGCTTCGCTTGGTCCCTGGTTTCTCCGGTTGGGCTTCCGCCTTTCCCTGGATAATATGTCGCTACCCGATGCGCAGGGAGATGGGCCGGCTCGCGCTCAGAGCCGCAGGTCGTGATCGGTTTCCAAGGTGAAGCTGCAAAACGTCCACTCGACGATGGAGCCGGGGTGCACGATGCCCCAGCCGCTGTGAGTTTGGGCTTGCTGCCCCCAGCGGATGGTGAATTGCTCGCCGTCCGGGACGCGGACGCCCAGGCCCTCCGTCGAGCGGCACAAACAGAGGTCCCCAGGGGGGGAATGCCCGTTGACCGGGCGTGGCAGCGGGATGTGCGCGTGCGCATGCCGCCCCAGGACCACCTGCTGACCCATGAGAATGACCGCATCGATGGCCAAAGGCAGACGATGCCCGCTGGTGATCCGCAACACCGCCGTCTGAAACAGCGGATGGGGCTGGAGAAAATGCAACTCGCAGGTGTCCCCCAGGGTGATGCGGTCCCCATCCCGCAGCAGGTCCGACGTCTGCTGCACCCGCCGACCGTTGAGGAAAACATTGTTATGGCTCGTTTCCAGCCAAAACCCCTCGCTATCGAAGCAAAACTCCGCCTGGCAGCGGGGTAGATCGGCGCAGATCGGAATCGCCGGCGGATGATCGTAACCATGCCCCCCGATGCTGACCCCATTGTTCAAACAAACGAGATACGCCCCGACGTGATGGACCCACAAGAGCAGGCGCGAGGGGATGCCCGCCGGCGGATGGGGCAACGTCCGCGCAGGAGTTGGCAAGGGCGTGGGCCGGGACAGCGGCAGCGCAGACACGCTGCGCGCGCTGGGAACATGCGTCAAAGTCCGGGGGGAACCTGCCCCAGAGGGCGGACTCGCCAGCGCGACGGGTAACTGCCGCAAGGCTTGCCAACTCTGAACGTGCAATTCCTGGGCGTGACGATAATCCGGGGCGGCCGCCAGCACCTGTTCCGCCGCGAGAATCACCGCCTCATGGTCCCCGTTGCGGACGGCCTGCAACAGCCGAGGCAAGGCCGACTCAAACTGCGCCCGCCGCTGCTGCAACTCCTCCCTCAGCGCTTGATACTCCGCCGTAAACCACTCCGGCACCGCCAGCCGCTTGTACTGCTGCCAGGCCTCCTCGAACTGCCCACGCTGCGCGGACTGAAGCACCTGCGAATAATCCCGCACCAACTCATACAACGGTTCCAGCAGATCGAACGACACCTTCCGCTGGCTGAGACGGTCGAGCACGCGGACCGCCTCCTCCAGATCACGCCGCCCCAGCATCGCCCGAAAGCGCCGCATCTCCCGTTCCGTCAACTTCGCGCGCAGCTCCGCCAAGCTCGGATTGCCGGGATGCAACTCTTCCGCCCGCAGCAGGTCTTGCCAGGCCGAAGCATACTGGCCGCTGCACAACGACCGCTGAACCCGCACCACATAAGCCTGCGCCAGCTTCCGCGCCAGCCGAAAAGCCCGCCAATACCCCTTCTGTAGTGGCTCGCGCAGCCGCTCCTCGGCTTCTTCCAGACGCCCCTGGGCCATCGCCTCCCGCGCCTGTCGCATCTTGAGCCACATCGACTCGGCCATTCGTATTTCCCTCGCACCGCCCGCCGCGGCTCGTTCCCTCCGCCCAGGCCGTTCCCTCCGCTGGGGCGATTCTCTGCGGTTGGGGGCGTCCGTGCTGGCGATCCGCATTCCCTGGCACCAGGCCGTTCCCTCCGCTGGGGCGATTCTCTGCGGTTGGGGGCGTCCGTGCTGGCGATCCGCATTCCCTGGCACCAGGCGATTCCCCCGGATCCCCTTGATCTCCGGTTTGACCGGGAACCCCGCCAGGCGGTTCCTCCTGGCCCTGGCCTCCTCCGCCTGCCAGAAAATCGAGGCACTCTAGTTTACCACGACCCCGACCCTTTGGGAATCCGGTAGGCCGCCCGTGTCCGGCGATGAGTCCAGAAGCAGGCCGCAAGCCGCTTTGGGAATCCCTAGGTGCGATCCCGTTCGGGGTAGAGGGAGGTTCCAGGACGGCCACGAGTCTATTTGAGAATTGCGAAGTCCAACCCGCTTCAGCGACGGGTCGAGGGAGAAACTTCGCTCTCTTTCAAGCTCTGTCTTCTAGGACGGTGTGGTGTTCTCGCCTCGTGTCGGGGAAGGAGGCGGCGATGGGGATGGGGGAGGGGAAGCGGCTTGCGCCCGGTCGATGAGCGCCTGCCATTCTGCCGCTTCCTTCTGCAACTCCGCGATCTCCTCGTGCAGCTCTTCGATGCGCTGCTGGATGCGGGCCAGGCGCTTCTGGGGCGTCTGACCGAGCAGCCGCGCCACCCCTTCCACCAATAGCAGGGCATGGAAGGCTTTCGTAGCCAAACCGCGCAGGCGGTAGAGTTGCTGCAAGCGGGCGATCTACTCCGGACTCAAGGCGCGGCCCAGGCGGACCAAGCGGGCCAGCGGGGCGGCGTCGATCCACTTGGTCAACAGGAACTCCAGCATCGGCAGCACCACGATCGCCACGTCCAGCCAGCGATCTTTGGCCAGGGACAACGGCCGAGGATGCACCGATACCTTGAGAATAAACTCCGTGGCAAAGGCGATCCAGATCACGGCAATCCCGATGTCCAGACCCAGGGCCAGAAGGACGTTCTCCTTGATCTGCTCCGCCTGAAGATACTCGATGAGCAGCAACGGAAGAATCAAAAAGGCGAACAGGACCATCGGCACAGCGAAGGCCCGCTCCAGTTTTTTGAACACGGTCTTACCGGGGCAGCACCAGCCGAGGCGCGGCAGCCAGATCATCCGAAAGCGGGGATCGAGCCACCCCAGGCGAAACGGCGGAAAGAGCAACACCAGCAGCAAGCGCCACACCACCCGGCGCAGGGGCTGACGCCGGTCCCGCTGCCACACTCCCAGTAGCGCTTCCACCGCAAACACCGGCCAGAGGAGAATCAGGCAGCCGTAGATCAAAAACAGCTCCACCTGCGTGACGGTCGGCGTGGTGGCCCGATGCACCAGCCCCGCGACCACGAGCAAATAGCCGAAAGCCAGAGTGAACATGAAGGCGGCGCGGAAATTGTCCGCGGAACTCGGAGCCGCAGGGGAGGCAGGGGAGTCAGCAGAGTCCGCAGACCCCGGCAGTGTCGAGGCGGTGGCAGCGGGAGGGAGGGAAGGGGTCAAATCCGGCGGTGTCGTGAGGTTGGCATCGGCTGGTGATGTCGAGGCGGCGACAGCGGAGGCAGCGGAGGCAGGGGCATCGGGGCCAATCGGCGGGGTAGGGGAAGGTTCAAGCGTTGTGTTGGACATGGTTTTGTCAGTGGCGGTCAGCGGAGCGGCTGGCGAAGGGGCGGCGTTGGGGCCGTCGGGGTGGGGAGAGGCTGTTTGCGGCAGTAATTCCTGGGGAGGTGCAGAGGGGAGGGTGTTGTCGGGGCGGGTTGGTGTCATCGGTCGATCTCCGCAGCGCCCCCGTGGGGGAATGGCCGAGCCGGCGGTTTCAGGAGCGGCGGGGGAGCAATTCGTCAGCTCCTTCGGCGCGCAGGAGGGCGGCCAGTTCCACGCCGATGGCTTGGGGGGTGTGGGCGGGTCCTTCGTGGGTGGCGGCGAGGCAGCGTTGGCCGTCCGGGGACAGGACGACGGCCCGCAGGGTCAGCGTGGGGCCGCTCAGGCGGGAGTGGGCGCCGAGGGGCAAGAGGCAACCGCCGCCGAGGGCCGCCAGCAAGGCCCGCTCCGCCTGCACGCAGGTCCAGGTGGCCGGGTCGTTCAACGGTTCCACCATCAGGCGTGTGGCGCGATCCGTGCTGCGGCATTCGATGCCGATGGCGCCCTGGCCCACCGCCGGCAACATCCAGCGGACATCGAGCACTTCGCGGATGTACTCACGTCGGCCCAGGCGTGTCAGTCCAGCTTCGGCCAGAACGATAGCGTCGTATTGTCCGGCTTCCAGTTTGCGCAGGCGTGTGTCCACGTTGCCCCGCAGGTCGACGAGGCGCAGGTCCGGGCGGCGGTGCCAAAGCTGGGCGCGGCGGCGGAGCGAGCTGGTGCCGACGACGGCCCCTTCCGGCAAATCCTCGAAGCGGCTGTAGCGCACGGAGACGAAGGCATCCCCCACCGGTCCGCGGGGCAGCACGGCGACGCATTCGATCCCCGGCACGGGCAGCGTCGGCAGGTCCTTGAGGCTGTGCACCGCCAGGTCCACGCGTCCGTCCAGCAGGGCCTGTTGGATCGCTTTGGTGAAGACGCCGAAGCCGCCGAGGCTCGACAGCGCCGCGGCCTGGTCGCGGTCTCCGTGCGTCTCGAGGGGGACGATTTCGACGGGTCGGGGGGCGGCCAGGGGGGCCAAGCGGTCGGCCACCTGCTGCGCCTGCCACAGGGCCAGGGCACTGCCGCGCGTTCCGATCCGCAAGGGTGCAGTCATGGCACTGGCTCTCCGCTTCCGCGCCGCTTTTGGGGCTCTGCCGCTCCGCCGTCCGCCTCGCTTTCCCGCTCTGATCCCCGCGGCGCTCCGTGTTCCCGCAGCCACCGCTGCAAGCGCGCCACGCTCTCCGACGGCGGAAGAAAACCCGCTTCCAGCCGGTGCCGTTCCTGCGGTTCGTTCTCCGCTCGGTTCAGGGCCAGCCACACCGGCTGCCGGCTCTGCGGATCGTCGGCATAGCGCGGGAACAGATGCCAGTGCAAGTGCGGCACCTGATTGCCCAGCAGTTCGTAGTTCAGCTTGTGCGGCTGGAAGCAGGCTTCGATGGCCTCGGCCAGAAGGGCCATCTCTTCCAGAAAGGGCGTCCGGCGGGCACCGAGTTGGCTCAGCTCCGTGACATGCTCGCGGCTGACCAGCAGGCAGTAACCGGTGTAATACTGCCAGGGGCCGAGCACCGCCACGCTGTGGGGGAAGGCCCACACTTGCCGTGCGCCCCAGTGCTGCTGGGGGTCCGCCAGGGCTGCACACAGCGGGCAGGACGATGGTTCAGACATGCGGACCTCGCAGTCCTCCGAGCTGGTTCAGCCGGAAGGGGCACGGGGGAATGGAGCCGCGGCGCGTAAGCCCCTGCGGACCGTTAGAAGTCCCCGCCGCCATCGCCGCCGAAGTCGCCCCCACCGAAGTCGCCCCCGCCCCAGTCGCCGCCGCCCCAATCCCCACCGCCGGCATCCCCGCCGGTATCGCCCGTATCGAAGCTGCCGCCGGCTCCGGTGTCGCCGCTGAAGTCCCCTTCGCCCGCCACCCCGCCGGAGCTGCCCGCCTCCGCGCTGCCCAGCCCGCTGCTGTCCCCGCCCCAGAAGCTGCTGCCGCCGAAGAGGTGATTGTACAGCCACATGCCCGCCATCGCGCCGAACAGCCCGCCGAGCAGGGAGGAGAAGAAGCCGCCGCCTCCGCCGCCCCCCGCTGCCGGTGCCGTCCCCGCGCCGCTGAGCGCCCGGATGAAGCCGACGATCAGCCACAGGGCCAACAGCGCCACCAAACCGATGCAAATCCACCCCGCCAGGCTATTGCCTTCCAGCTCCTGCACCGCTTTGGCCGGCCCCGGAAGACCCGCCCGCTGCCCCCCGCTGCTCGTCGGCGGGGTCGTATTCCGCAGGTCCTCCACCACAAACTGCACCGCCGCCACCAGGGCCTTGTCCCGCCGTTCTACCGCTTGTTCCGGCTTCTCCTTCTCCAGTTTCGCCGCCTCCCGGAACCCTTCCAGCAGAATGTCCCGTAGCTTCCGCTCGTCCGCTTCGCTCAAGCCCCGCTCCCGTGTCGCCTTGTCTGCGATCACCTGCACATAGCCGGGACTGCGGCAGACCAGAATGTAAATGCCCCGCGCCTTGTCCGCGGTCGCCAACTCGCGCGCCAGCTCCAGGAAAAACTTGCCCCGCTGCTTCTCGTCTTTGGGCACCTCCCGTCCCTGCGGCGGATGCGCCAGCACATCGACCGTCAGCACCAGACCGCCGTTGAAGAGCGTCTTCTCCATCACCTCCTTGGCCTGGGCGATCCCTTTGTCACTGAAAAAGCCGCTGGCATCGTTGAGGTACACATGCAAGGCCCCGGGCGCCTGCAGGCTGCTTCCCTCGCCGCGCACCCGCTCCGCCCCCCAGCCGCACAGCCCCAGCGCTACGAGTACCGCCAAAACCCGGCTCGCGCTCCCTGGTATCGTCCGTGGCATGGTTGGTGTCTCCTGTTTGGAAAAAGGCGTGAAAACACCCTCGCGTTTTCACCGCCGGCCTTCACCGCCGTCACTCGGTGATTCGCCCAGCCTTCGCCTGTATTTTATGCCCTCTCTGCCGCCCCTACCAGCCGCTCCGTGAGCCACCCCGTGAGCCGCCCCGCGCCTCCCCCGCCGGATCAATCCCTCCGCCGTCTCCGTCTCCGCCGTCTCCGTTCCCGCCGCCATTTTCCGCTCCCCGCGCAGGACATGTTCTATGTTTGCTAGCGATAGTTCCTGTGACGCCCGAAGGCCGCGGCAGGACCGCCTCCCGTTCCGGCACGCCCACCGGCCTGGTTCCCCACGGTCGCCCCGTTGTTCCGGTCCCCCGCTTGCGGCGGCGTGACCCTGCGGAGTCCCTGCGCATGCGCTTCATCATCGCCAACGAATTCTACGAGCAAATGCGGCAGATCGCCGATCACCCCCCGGATTGCTACGTCCGCCCCGGCGAATACCTCCACCACCTCTACATCGACGGCGTCAAATACGTGGTCGCCCCCGCCGTCTACGACTGCCTGCAACAAGCCGAAGCCAAAAACGACGCCGAAGCCATCGCCCACCTGCGCCTCCACTGGCAGCATTACCTGGCCCTGCGCGCCGAAGCCGAACAACTCGGCGCCCTCTCCGACGAAGTCACCCTCCTCGGCGACCCGCCCCCCGACGACAACGCCGCCCCCCCCACACCCGCCGCGCCCCCCTATGCACCCCCCATCCCCACCCGCTGGGAAGACCTCGGCCTGGACCTCGCCTTCCTCTACGACCTCATCCTCCGCACCCTCTTTGCCCGCGGCCAACTCCCCGCCGGCGAACTCGCCCGCACCCTCGCCCTCCCCTTCGGCCTCCTCAACCCCCTCCTGCAAAACATGCGCAAACAGGCCCTCATCGACATCGTCGCCCAGCACGGCCACGCCGGCGATGCCGGCTTCGTCTACGCCCTCAAACCCCCCAAAGGCAACGAAGCCCTCACCCTCGCCCTCGAAAAAACCACCTACGTCGGACCCGCTCCCGTCCCCTACCACGACTACGTCGAAACCGTCCTCGCCCAATCCATCCGACGACTCGTCGTCACCCGACGCACCATCCGCCAGGCCTTCCAAGACCTCGTCCTCGCCGAAGACCTCCTCCACCAAATCGGCCCCGCCATCAACTCCGCCCAGTCCATCTTCTTCTTCGGCTACCCCGGCAACGGCAAATCCAGCATCGCCGAACGCATCACCCGCCTCATGCACGATACCATCTACATCCCCCACGCCGTCGAAGTCCACGGCCAGGTCATCAAACTCTATGACCCCGTCCTCCACCACGCCGTCCCACCCGAATCCCCCGCTAACCCCGACGATCCCCCCCTCGCCCACGCTGCCCCCGCCGACCCCCGCTTCCTCCGCATCCAGCGACCCACCATCATCGTCGGCGGCGAACTCACCCTCGACATGCTCGACCTGCGCTACAACCCCACCACCCGACTCTACGAAGCCCCCCTGCAAATGAAAGCCAACGGCGGCGTCTTCATGATCGACGACTTCGGACGACAACAAGTCCGACCCATGGACCTCCTCAACCGCTGGATCATCCCCCTCGAAAAACACTACGACTACCTCACCACCGCCAGCGGCAACAAAATCGAAATCCCCTTCGATCAGCTCCTCATCTTCAGCACCAACCTCGACCCCCACCAGCTCGCCGACGAAGCCTTCCTCCGCCGCATCAAATTCAAAATCGAAGTCCGCAACCCCGACGAACACCAATACCGCCAGGTCTGGCAACTCGTCTGCCACACCCGCCGCATCCCCTACGACGAAGACGGCATCAACTACCTCATCGACAAATGGTACCGCCCCTACCAACGCCCCTTCCGCATGTGCCACCCCCGCGACCTGCTCGACCAAATGATCGCCATCGCCAAATACAACCTCGAACGCGTCAACTTCAGCCCGGACCTCATCGACGCCGCCTGCGCCACCTACTTCGTCAGCCAGGAGAAAAAAGACTTCGGCGCCCAACTCCGCCTGAGCTAAGCCCCTTATGGCCTGTAGACTTTCTCACTGACACCGCTCAGTCATACCACCCTTGGCTTTCCTTCTCCCCGCTTCCCCTCTGCCTTGGGCTTACCTTGAAGCTCAACGACAGCAGGGGGCGGACTAAGCTGGAAAAGCGCGCTGCGATGAGGTAGCATAGTCATTTGGCAGCATTACATCTCCGGTCGGGGCGTGTCTGACTCTGCCGCCGTATCTCCCCTTCAGGAGACCTCCATGTCAATCCTAGTTGCCTGCCCAAGTTGTGGTGCGCGGCTGAAAGTCCCGGATAACGCTGCGGGCAAGACCGTGCAGTGCCCCAAATGCGGCACGAACATGCTGGTACCATCCTCCTCGCCGTCCTCGTCCTCTGGTGGTTATCCCGGTGGTTACGAAGCCGTCGACCGTCCCCCAGAGGAATCCTCACCGTTCGATGAGGACTTCAGACCGTCCCCACGCGTCCGGAAGCGGCGGGATGCCCAAAGGATCGTGACAAAAATCGGCGTTCTCTCCGCCGGCAAGGTTATGGGTCTCCTCAATGCCTTGATCGGACTGATTTTTGGCGTCTTGATGACCTTCTTATCCCTCCTCGGTATGGCTGTCGGTGGCAACCAGCAAGGAGGGGGAGGAGTTTTCGCCATCATCTTTGGCTTCGGTGCCATCATCTGCGCCCCCATCCTCTATGGCCTGGTGGGCTTCGTCGGCGGCATAGTGGGGGCCCTACTTTACAACCTCGTGGCCGCCCTCGTGGGAGGCATCGAACTCGAAGTGGGATGAACTGCACTTCCCCCAATTTCCCCCAGTCAGTCGTGAGAACAAAACCCCTCCGGCGAGAAAACAGGGACACATCATCGAAAGCGGTCCACGCCGTGGGCTAAGCCCCCTGCTTGACTCCGAAGCCTAACACCAAAT